>NZ_OY781062.1:300000-411020 GCF_963676285.1 uncultured Sphaerochaeta sp. | reverse complement strand
TAATGAAGAAGGATGTTTTGTATGGTGTTTTTAAAAATACACAAACCAAAAAAGCGTCATATTTAAATAAATAAGAAAGTATATAAAAACTAAAATTCAATAACATATGAATTATAAGAAAAACAATAAGTAATAAAAAAAATATAAAATATAATATATAATGATAGCAAAATACACAAAAATCGCATAATTAAGTAATATAGGTACAGAAATTATGCACAACATTTAAAAAAAATATAATAGAAATACAAAAAAGTATAATTAGAGAGACAGAAATTACAATAGTAAAATAAAAAAAATATTGCATATACATTACATACAAATAATAAATACAATATATAAATAAATAATGAATAATAATCTACTTACTGTGATACAGTAAGTACGTTTGCAATTATAGATGGACAATATTAAGATGATAAAGTATTATAATAACGAGTAATAGGAAATTATGAACAGTATATGTAAAAATGCACAATTTTGTAAGATTGAACAATTGATTGAACAAACAATACATCCGAGGAGCTGCTATGGCCAGTCCAGCACCATTTACCCTATGTAGGATATTGAGGGGAGAGAGAACTTATTACTACGCACTATTTCGTGATCCGGAGACTGGAAAACGAACAAACAAGAAGAGTGTGGAGATACTGAGAAAACGCTTGGGGATATTTGAAACCACTCCGATCAAGAGAAGGGATGAAGCTATACGTATCTGTTATAAAGCTTTGGACGCAGGGATTATCTTCTCTGAAGAAACCGAGCAAACGCTGACAAGCTATCTTAGGGATTTCTATACCTGGGAAACAAGTGAATACGCTAAACGAAGGAATATATTGGATCCCGGGTCTATTTCTCCCGATTACCTTGCTACACGGTTGAACCTCCTAGAAAACCATGTATTTCCTCGTATTCACACGAATCTGCTACTATCAAGAGTAACATTGGGTGAACTCGAGCGAATACAACTTGAATTGGTCCAGGAAGGTGCAATTCGTAATACAACGATTAATATGGCAATAACCACCATACTTGTTGCACTCCGTGAAGCACAGCGAAGAGGCCTTGTTCCTCCCTCGGTGATATTGAATATACAGGGACTTACTGCACAGCATCAGGAGCGAGGCATACTCAGTGAAGAAGAGTTATCTGCCTTCATGCAATATGCAAAAGTAAAGAGTGAAAAAAGAATCTATCTTGCATGTCTTCTAGCTCTCCTGACTGGTATGCGTGCCGGAGAGTTGCGAGGGCTGTGTTTGGAAGCAATTGGAGAGGGAATGATTACCATATCTCAGGCTTATGCCGATCGAGCTGGATTGAAAGTTCCAAAAGGGAAAAGAACAAGGATGGTACCCTGCCCTTCATTTGTATGTGATGAACTCAAGTCCTTGGCTTTGGAGAATCCATTCACTCATACACATACCCTGGTGTTCTGGAGTAAGAAAAATGGTGCGTTTGTATCAAGCCATTATTTTTCAGAACGTTTTCAACAGGAACTGGTACGCAGTGGCGTTTTCGACAAGAAAACCCTTCAGGAGAGGAATATAACCTTCCATTCATTGAGACATATGGCAAATACGCTCCTACGTGGTACCGTAGATGAGCATGTACTGAGGATGACCATTGGTCATACGAGTGAACAACTGAGCGATCTTTACACACACCTAAGCCAACGCGGCCTTGAGAGTGTGCAACTAGCTCAACAAAATATGATACTTCCTCTTCTTGAATCAAAACCGTTGTGAAAGGTAATGCAATTGAAGGTTTACTGACGGGAAGTTGGTTGATGTATCAAAATTAAGCGTATTAAAGCAAGAATTTGATCAAAACTGAATGCCTGTGTGGTTTAATTCAAATAGGGCCTATGGTAAAATTCATACAACACTTTTAGGAGGTGGCAGTAGTGAGATTAGCTGTTCTTGGTGATATCCATGGTAATATCCGTGCATTTGAAGCAGTATTAAACGATGCCAAGGCCTCTAAAGTTGACCAGGTTATTTTCCTAGGCGATTTGGTGGTTATGGGTCTTGATCCCCAGCTTTGTTTTGATCTGCTCATGGAGCAAAATCCTATGGTCATGATAAAAGGAAACACAGACGTCTACTTAGAGAATCTCAAGGCATTTCCCGTCAAGAGTGACCATGATGCCCAGATACTGAAACTTCTGAAATACACTTCCATCAGGATGCATCAAAAGGCCAAAGAAAAACTTTCCAGCCTTCCATCTGTAGAACGACTGGAGATAGAGGGTGTCTCCCTCATTTGCTGTCATGGAACTCCCTATGATGATAATGAAGGGATTGCCAAGGATACTCCATTTTCCCCGGGACTTTCAAAGAAACTTGCAAAAGAGAAAGTGGACTTGATTTTCAGTGCCCATACGCATATTCCTGCTGACTTCCAACGTGATGGTATCAGATTTATTAATCCAGGGGCTGTAGGCTATTCATTTGATGGTGATGTTCGACCTAGCTATGCTCTCGTGGATATTGAGGATACCAGCATCAGATGTATTCACCGAAGAGTTGATTATGATATTCATCGCTATATCATGGAAGTAGAGCATGCACTGGAAGGATTCCCACTATTTGATCGTCTACATTATCCCTTGGAGCATGGCAAACAGCTGAAAGTATAAGAAAGACTTATATAAGCGTGGATTGGATCAAATATGCCGTGTATCCAAAATAACAGAACAATAAGCCAATTCCTTCAAATCGGTTAATACGACCTTGCCTATCCTTCTTGAATCGGTACCCGATTACAAAAAGACTAAGAGTAAGCAAAGACATGACAAGCATATCTCGTGAAACAACCATTGGATCAATAGCAAATGGATGAATTGCTCCTGCTATGCCGACGACAGCGGTGGTATTGAACAGGTTGGAACCGATAACATTCCCAAGCGCGATATCATGCTCCCCTTTCTGGGCAGCAAGAATCGATGAAGCGAGTTCAGGAAGACTGGTTCCCATAGCGACAATGGTAAGTCCGATGATCAAATCACTGACACCAAAATATCTGGCAATCTCCACTGCGCCCCACACCAAAACTCTGGAACTAAGAATCAAAAACAAGAGACCGAAAATTAAATAGAGTACGGCACGTTTCATAGATAACGGGCTTGGAACCTCTTCATCAATCTCTTCAGCAAGGCGATCATTACCATCTTTCAATCCTTGGTACACGCTCCAGAACATCAAGAGTGCGAAGAGTACCAAAATTAATGCTGCATCAAAGTGAGAGATATTCAAATCATACAGTAATGCAACTGAGATAAGTGTAAGTAGTGAGAGAATAGGTAGCTCTTTTTTCAAGATTTTTGAACTCACTGTGATTGGGCTTATAATGGCAGTAATTCCGAGAATGAGCCCAATATTTGCAATATTAGATCCATACGCATTTCCCAATGCTATGCCTGGGCTTCCTTGTATTGCTGATAGTGTTGAGACCACCATCTCAGGTGCACTGGTACCAAATCCTACAATGACCATTCCGATCAGGAGAGAGGGCATGCCAAAATGGCGTGCAGTAGCTGCAGCACCATCTACAAATCTATCTGAACTCAATACCAGGACAAGAAGGCCGCCAATAACGGCAAGAATTGGTAATAACATGTAATTTCCTTCCAAAAACGATAGAACATTGCCAAGAATACTACATCCATGGATGTAAGGTCGATCTACGTTTTCCGTTAACAATATACCAGTGTAATGAGATTTTTTTGCTTATTCAATCATCCCAAATATCAGAAGTCATCAGCAAGCAAATAATATTGTCGAGTACTGTTGAGATCATAGGATTGCTACCCAGAGTGTGATAAGAGCGTCATACAATCCGTGGATGATTACCAAGGAAAGGAGTGAGCAGGATGTGATTTTTTCACGAAGAAGACAGAAAAGAATGCCAAGAAATGTAGTCACAATAACTTGAAGAACATCACCTTGAAAACTATGGAACAGCCCAAACAATAATGATGAGATAAGGATGGCGAACCATTTTGATTGTTTTACTTCCAATAGTTTATGAAAGAGATATCCCCTGAATACAAACTCTTCAGCCAAAGCAACTGCAAAGAGCGAATAGAGCAAGTCAAAGGCAAATTGCCATACCTTGGTGTAGCTTGTGCTTCCAACCATTTCCTTGAATCCAAGGGAAATAGGAACCACGGTAAAAAGAAATGACATCAGGAATGCAAGTGCAATCCCAGTGAAAATCTGTTTTGGTAACCTTACTTCTGATCTCATAAGGAATCGTATACGTTCATGATTGATACTCATCAGGAGTAACGGAACGATCATAAACAACCACTGGGAAGTGATCAACAAAACCATTCTCCAGCCAAGGGTTAGTTGCATCAGAATCTGTTGATTCAGCCAAACTACTAAAAGAAGTGTACAAAAAATGCCAAATACCCCGATACCTAGGTCAATGAGAGCTTTTTTATTCCGTACACCTATATTACCTATCATCGTTTAACTCCCAATATTGCTTATTGTTTAGTGCAGCCTGGTCCGCTGATCGTACTACGGCCTCCAGAGAGAGGCGTGATCGAGATTTGCGTGTTGATCCTCTCCTTCAGTGCAGAGACATGACTGATGATACCAATCAACTTTCCATCCTGTTGCAGCGCTGAAAGTGCCTCCAGAGCTGTCTCCAGGGTTTCCTCATCAAGAGAGCCGAATCCTTCATCAAGAAACAATGAGTCTACCCTCACCTTCTTGCTCGCCATCTGGCTTAACCCAAGCGCCAAGGTTAGGCTTACGATGAAGCTCTCACCTCCAGAGAGGTTCTTTGTTGAGCGAACTTCACCTGCCTGATAGTTATCGACCACATTCAGTTCCAATGGCATAGACTCATCCCTGATCAACAGATATCTGTCTGTCATTTTTTCCAGCTGACGGTTTGCATGAGCCACCATCAGTTCAAAGGTTAGTCCTTGGGCAAAGGTACGATACTTTTTTCCATCAGCTGAACCGATGAGATTGTGCAATGAGTCCCAGCGAGCGCAACGTTGTGTTTGAGCTTCTATGGCGAGTTTTTTGCCCCGTATACGTTCCAATGCTGCAATATTTTCTCGCAGTGTATGTGTATGGGTAGAAATTTCATCTCGTAACTGCATCAAAGACTCTTCATAGGTGTTTGCTAGTGCTTGTACATTTTCATATGTGGTATCGCTGAGATGCTTCTCCTGCTCTAATTCCAAACGATTCATTCGATCTTTCAGTTTTGTCTCAAGTGCAGTCTCAGTATCATCCAATTCCCTTGCTTTCTGAGCTAAGGATTCCCGTTCTTCGTAGGAAAGCCTGGCTTCCTTGAATGTCTTTTCATCAGAAAAATCAGAGGTGCGTAATGCTTGCAAGAATTGTTCTTCTGCTTCTGCAAGTTTTGGAGTCCTTTGCTCGATGCTCTTGTTCCGGGACTCTACCTTACTTCTGGCTGTTGCCAGTTTTTGTTGAAAATCATTAAACAGAGTCCTGGCACTCTTTTCAGCTGACTCGGCCTCAACAATTGCATCATTCAAGCGCTTTTCTTCAACATTTGGGATTACATCACCATACAAGTTTATCCGTCTATCTTTTGTATCGGCTAGTTGTTGTTTAAGCGTATCGAGATGGTTTTTTTTGCCTGCCAGAGATTTCTCCTGAGTGGATATTATTCCATCCAGGCGCTTAATCTCTCCAACAATACTGTCGATGTGTTTTTCGATTTCTGTCTTTTGTTTTGTCTTATCTTGCCAAGCTTTCAGTCTGGAATTGAGAGAGGTCTGTATGGATGTAACCAAAGAGGCATCAATTTGGGTAATGTCCAATGGACTCAGTTTCTCCAAAAGAGATTGTATGATCTGATCAATATTGGAGCGAAGATTTTTTATGGTTAAAGCAATCTCGCTGCAGGTTCTTTCATCAGATTTCTTCTCACTGGCTGCACTTGCTTCTCTTTTCTCATATGATTGCAGTGCGGTACGTGCATCAGTCTCTGCTTGTACAAGATTCCTTATAATAATCTCTTGATTTTCCGCTTCAGTGATCAGTGTTGTCAGTTGTTCAATGCGTTGTTCGATTTCATCGCGAACTGGAATATTCCCCTTGGCAAACGGGTGCTCAGTTGCACCACAGAGTGGACAGGGTTTTCCGTCCTCCAGTTTTGTACGAAGGCTTTCCAGTTCCTCAATTCTCTTGATATAAGCGATTTCACGAAGCAGGGAATCCTTTTCCTTACGGTAGGAGCTAAGAGGGAGATCTTCTAGAAGTGTCTTCAATGCATTTTTTGCTTCTTGGAGATCAAGAGAGATTTTTTCAAGCTTGGCTTTGCTTTCCGTGCATAGGGTTGTTGTTTCTTTCAGTTTCTTAGTAACGGTTGATACTGCTTTTTCGGCAATTTCGAGGGCAGCCCCCTTCTCTTCTAACTCTTTCTGTTTCTCCAGGAGAGATCTTAATTGTTCTTCAATACCGGTAAGGCCACTGACAAGCCATGCATCCTGTGAATGCTCAGAAAGATATTGTTCTATGGTTTCTTTCTGGGTTTCACTTTCAGCTTTCCTCTCCTGTTCCTCGATTAGATTCTTTCTATCAGCATTTATTTGTGCAGTATCCTTTAGGTAACTTTCAGCCTCGTCAGACACATTTTTTTCCAAGTTAGCTATCTTCTGATCGAGAGACTGGATTTCTTTCAGTTTTGGAGTTGCTGTTTGCAATTCTTGTTTTCTTTGTATTGTCAGTTGTTCTGCATCTGCAAGAACTTTACCCTGATTATTTGTAGAAGTCTCCATCTCAGGGAGAGCTGACTCTTCATCTCTTAGAGCAGTATTGTCTTCAGCTTGTTGTGAGCGAAGGGTTGAGAGTGTTGCGTATATTCCATCTAGATATGATGCTTTCAGGGCATTGCTTAAAATTGCCCGATTGGGTTTGAACGTTTTCATTTCATGATTAAGTGCTTCTTTTTCTTGGGTAAGTTCATCAATTTCCTTATTGAGATTTTCGATATTCTTCATCCAAAGCAAGGCTTCTTTTGTTTTTGACAAGTTGCTGGTAAGGGTTTTCTCCTGTTGGAGTTTTTCTTCCAGTTCAATTTGAATCGTTTTTTCTTGTTCGGGTTCCAGAATCACAATACCAGAGGTTTCAGCCTGAAGTAGTTTCAATGCTTCCTGTTCCTTTCTCTGCCTCTCATGAACCCGTTTGGAGATTTCAGAATACATTTCAGTACCGGTGATTTGCTCTAATATTTTCGATTTCTGCTCGCTATCAGCCTTCAAGAAAGAATCAAAACTGCCCTGTGCCAAAAGGATTGAGCGAGTGAAACGGTCAAAATCCATTCCTGTCTTTTCTTCAATAACAAGCCCTACACGACTTTTCATTGTTTCAATGGGTTTTCCGCTTTCAGCGTCAAATATCTGATGCTCTGCTTCCTGCAGATTACCCTCTGCCTTGCTCCGTGCTCTTCTCTGTTCCCAATGACAACGAAATCGTCCTGCGTTTGAGGCAAACAATACCTCTGCGTAACAACTTCCTGTCTGTCTGCTCATGATCTCATTATTGCTTTTGGTAATTCTTCCAAGCCTAGGGGTTGCTCCATAAAGAGCAAGACAAATGGCATCAAGAATGGTCGACTTACCTGCGCCAGTTGGCCCAGTCAAGGCAAAGATGCCATTTGATTCATATTCTGGATGAGTAAAATCGATAACCCACTCTCCATAGAGTGAGTTGAGATTCTTGAATCTGAGTTCGAGTAGTTTCATGGTTTGGTCCTATTCAGCAAGGGTATCTTCATCATGCATTTCCAAGAGTATTTCATGATAAGCATCTCTCAGGGGCTGTCGCTCTGCCTCAGTTACTGCAAATGTATCGAGGCATCGTGTAAAGACTTCTTCCGGGTTTAGGTCTTCCAAAGTTTCCTGTACCTGCATTGATGCCATAACACGTTGTATGAATTGACGATTCCGTATACGGAGTATGGTGAGTTTTGAATCTTTTACAAGTTCCTCACACTGTTCACTTAGATTGGTGACCATCTCGGGTGCTGTATACTCAATCTCAAGGTAGGCAGACTCACCCTTCTCCTTAAGCTGTAGAATTCTTGAGGTAATGTGCTCCATGGTTCCCTTGATACTCTCCAGATGTTGAAATGATGGAATGGGAAGAGTTTCAATGGAAAGGTTTTTATCAAAATGCAGCAATACAACCTGTTTCTGCTGTTTTGCTTCCCCAAATCCCATGGGGATTGGGGAACCACTGTATCGAATCGTATCCTTTCCACCTACACACTGTGGTACATGGAGATGACCAAGTGCTACGTAGTCCAGGAATTCAGGGAAGACGGAACTGTCTACCTGTGCAAGGGAGCCGATGTAGAGTTCACTAACACCATCTCCCTCAACTGTCCTGCCGCCTTGTGTGAAGAGATGCCCCATTGCAATGATGGGCAAATGGGTTCCCAATTCCATTTGTCTTTTTTTTGCAATACTACAAACTGTTTTATAGTGTTCCTTTATTCCTTCTAGGAGTTTTCTATTCTTGTCATCAATGGTCTCTCCTGCTTCTGCGTAGCGGATGTCCTTGTCCCGCAAATAAGGAACAGCACAGATAATGGCCATCGGTTTACCGTCCGCCCCAGCTATAAGTACCTCTTCTTCTGGTGTTTCTCTTTTGGATCCAATTACTTGTACATTGAGTACATGTAAGAGTGCACTCGGAGCTTGTAGGAATGATGGGCTGTCGTGGTTTCCCCCAATGATTACGACGCTCTTGCAACAGGATTTGGAGACTTTGTAGAGAAACTCGTAATAGAGTTGCTGGGCTTTGTTGCTAGGTGTACTGGTGTCGAAGATGTCACCGGAGACCAACAAGATATCAACTCGTTGAATTTCTATGGTTTCAATCAACCAACTTAGAAATGAGGCAAATTCATCATAGCGTTTCTGTGAGAACAGCGAACGACCAAGATGCCAGTCTGATGTATGGAGAATGTTCATGAAGGCTCCTGAAAGAGAGTTGTACTCATATCACCACAGTATAGGCTGACAGCAGGTGATTCTCAACCTGCAATATGAAGAAACCCGCCTTCCGAAGAAGACGGGTTTTGTGTTTCTGGAGGTGGGGGGATTCGAACCCCCGTCCTAACGTGCCACCCAGGGACGTCTACAAGCTTAGCTGGTGATCAAATTTTCCAAAGTGCGTTAGGTTCACCGGCAAAACGTCCGCTCTTTGTAGCCTACTTTAGTGTCCCCTTCCCCCATAGGCACTGGGTTGGGTAAGCTCTTACTTTTACAGGTATCCGTTGCTTAAGAGCGGCAGCAGACGGGCCTGTACGTCATCGTGCTGTTACGCAGCGAGGGCGTATTCTGCTTCGAAGGAGACTTCGTCTTCTTTTTTGGCAGTTAAATGTTTTTGCTAGTTTTAGGAGTTGGCGCTCCGCTTGCAGCCACTGGCCTGATCTTCCGCCAGTCGAAACCGAAACACCCCCAATGGGACTGATCCCTTGAGGTATCTTTACTATACTCAGAATTTACAAAGAAGGCAAGGAGGGAATAAATAAGCGAAAGTTAAACCAGTGATTTTCTTTCCTCAAGTGTTTCTGCAAACGCCTCAAGTGCTTCACCAAATTGTTGTAGGTCAGTAAACTGCAACGTAGCTGAACGATCGTATCCTGTTTTTTGCTTGTTTACGATTACCAGTGAGGCGCTGTTTTGCAGTGAATGATACGGCAGGTTTGCAGCAGGTTGTACCAACAATGAGGAGCCCAGGACAAGTGTAAGATCACTATGGCTGAACATCTCATATGCCTTGGCTAGTACCAAGGCATCAAGGTTCTCTCCATAGAAGGTTATATCCGGTTTTATCACAGACCCACACTGAGTACACCGTGGTACTTCCCCGTTCAATACGATAGGGGCAATGGATGCATAGGAGTAGTAGCTATTGCAGTTTGTGCAGTGGTGGTGTTCAGCACTCCCATGCAATTCATAACATTTTCGGTTTCCTGCCTTTTTATGCAACATATCAATGTTTTGTGTGAAAACACCTCGTATGTAGCCTTTTCTCTCCAAGGTAGCTAGACTGGTATGTACTACATTCGGTTGGTAGGAATCCAATTTGTACCAGAACTCTCTGGCCCATTCGTAGAAGAGCTCTGGATGAGCATGGAAAAATCCAATACTCAAGATCTCTTCAACTCGATACTCATTCCAACGTTTTGCATATACTCCACTGCTGCTTCGAAAGTCAGGTATACCCGAGAGCGTTGAGATGCCTGCACCAGTAAGCACAACCAGGGAACGGCTTCCCCTGATCATTGCTCTGAGTGTGTTGAATTTTTTCTCAAAAGCTAGTTGTTTTTCCATTACACTCCAGATTATACCAGAATCCCGCTATACGTGTTTCCTTTCAATTCATTCAGGCGAACTGTAACAATGCTTCCTCTTTCAGGAGAACCAGAGAAAACCACCATTTCATTGTGTTCTGTTTTCCCAAGCATCTGGGAAGCATCATGCTTGGAAACCTGGGTAACCAATACCTTAACTTCCTCATGACTGCGTTTTGTTTTCTCTTCCGCAAAAATTGCATGTTGGAAAGAAATGAGTTCACTCAATCGTCTCTTCCTTACTTCCTCATCCACTTGTCCTTCCATGTCTACTGCCTTGGTGCCTTCTCTGGGATTAAAGTAGTACATGAATGCTTCAAGACACCTCATATGTGAGAGTACGTGCAGTGTTTCCTGGTACTCCTCCTCTGTTTCAGAGGGGAAGCCCACCATAACATCAGTAGAGAAGGTAATCTCGGGAACAGCTTCCCTGATTTCATCAATCAGAGAAAGAAATTGTTCTTGAGAGTATTTACGGTTCATGAGGGAGAGGATTCTCGTTGATCCACTCTGCAATGGAATATGCAGGTGACGGGCTATTACTTTCTCTTCCTTGATCACCTGTACCAGTTCGCTGGTAAAATCCTTGGGGTGCGGGCTTTCAAAACGTATCCACTTGACTGAGTGCTTTTGGGCAGCAAGAATTTTCAGCAACTTGGGAAAGTTGATAATCTCCCCATTCTGCTCAAAGTGATAACTGTTTACATTCTGTCCAAGGAGAGTCACTTCCTTCACACCCTTAGAATCTAGGAATGCAAATTCCTTGATGATATCATCAACCGGACGCGAGACTTCTCTTCCACGTACATAGGGAACAATGCAGTAGGCACAAAAATTATTACAGCCGTTCATGATGGGAATAAAGGAGCTGAACTCACCTTCCTGATAGTAAGATGATCCAAAGGTATAGGACTGGGAGTGCTCGTCCATTTTCCCATCCTTGCTGGTGAGGATATTGACGATACGTTGTTTGTCATTTGTTCCGATTACATAATCTACCTGTGGTGCCTCATCCTTCAGGTCTTCTTGGAGGCGTTCTGCCATACAGCCGGTTACGATCAAGGTAAAGGGTCGCTCTTTCTTGATCCTACCGAAGAAACCAAGTCTTCCCCAGATACGATTATCAGCACTTTTTCGTACAGTACAGGTATTCAATATAGCGCAATCTGCTTGTTCAGCACTTGCTGCTGGAACCAATCCGGCTCCTTTGAGCTGCAGTTCCAGTGCATTGCTCTCGGCAATGTTCATCTGGCAACCGTAGGTCTCAAGCCAATATTTGTGAATCATTTCACTTCCTTGCTTGCAAACTGCATTGCAGCTTGCATGGTATTTTTCATAAGCATGGCAATGGTCATTACCCCAACCCCACCGGGAACCGGAGTAATGGCGTTGCAGCGTGGTGAGACGTGTTCATAGTCGACATCACCTACCAGTCGGTAGCCACGCTTACGACTGGCGTCCTCAATTCTGTTAATTCCTACATCAATGACCACTACCCCATCTTTTACCATATCGGATGTAATAAAGTGGGGTCTTCCAATTGCAGCAATGAGAATATCTGCTTTGCGTGTGATAGATGGGAGATCTTTCGTTCTTGAATGACAGATGGTCACCGTTGCATCTCTTCCCTTCTGCATCAGGAGGCTTGCCATGGGCTTCCCTACAATATTGCTTCTCCCCACGATTACAGCATGCTTGCCTGCGGTCTCTATGTGGTAATAGTCAAGTATTTCCATAACTCCCTTCGGTGTGCAGCTTACAAAGCCAGGGTTGCCTATCAGGAGGTTCCCTACACTCTGAGGATGGAAGCCATCTACGTCTTTTTCAACAGCGATTGCTTGGATCACCTGATCAGGATTGAGTCCATCAGGGAGCGGCATCTGTACCAAGATCCCATGTACAGAAGAATCTGCATTCAATTGATGAATTAGTGCAAGGAGCTGCTCCTGCGAAGTATCGGAGGGAAGATGATAGTCCTTATGGCCAAAACCGAGTGAGAGGCATGCTTTCTTCTTCCCGGCCACATAGCTTTGACTCGCTGGGTCCTCGCCTACCAGAACAACTGCAAGAGTCGGTGCATACCCATAATTCTCCAAGAAATGTTTTGCTTCCTCGGTGAGTGTATCATATACGTTTTGCGCTACTTCTTTTCCTGATAGTATCTGCATGTCTTGCTCCTCAATATCCCCTACAGTACCGTAAAATACCAACGAATGGCAACAAAGGTAAACCGTCTGTTTGCTTTTCCATTCTTCTGTTACTATACTTTTCAGTGGGTATGAAGCTATGCTATTGTAACTGACAGGAATCCCCCTTGTTTCCTGTACATATACTGAGGTACCGAATGAAAAAATTACTACTGTTACCACTATTCCTTGTCTTGCTTTCAGCTTCTCTCTTTGCAGCTGACACCTATGATAAAGGAAATCAAATCTTCTCATTCAAGATAGGAACCACCATTCCTGCCTTTACCCATTTCTTTTCTGATGAATCTCCATCTACATTCGTAGGCCCGGGAGAAGATAATACGGGTATGAAGGTTGGCGGATATGGTGCCATTAGTTATCAGGTTTTCAATACCCCAAAGACAGCAATTGGTGGTGAGATCGGGTATAACTTCAATTTTTCTGCAGCCAAGATGTTGTTTACTGCAGTTCCTTTTTACGCAAAGTATTCATATGTCCCTGTCCAGGGTGAGTGGGACCTTCCCATTTCCTTTGGTCTTGGTGGAGCGTACATCAAGTACAATGACGCTTCCATGATGACCATGTACGCAAACATGGAAGTTGGCGTCACTTGGTTTCCTGGAGAGAACTGGGGGTTTGGTATCAATACCGGACTTTGGTTGATTCCAGAATTCAACTACTATGAAGATTTGCAACAAGACAATGCGCTCGTGGGTTTTGTACCCATCACCCTCGCCATCAGTTACAGACAATAGGAGTACTTCCCATGAAGAAAAACCATATATTGACATCGATTACACTTACACTTCTCCTCTCTTTCATGCTACTCAGCTGTAATGCCGATGCAACAGCAGGTCTGTTTCGCCAGATCAGTGAGTCAAAGGCACCTGTTGGTATAGTCTACAAACAGATAGTTGGACTGGATACGACTGCTCCTAGAACGCTGTATTATCTTACGAGTGAAGGACTCTTCTCCACCGATGGTACGAGTTCAACAAAGCTGGTAGCCAATGAAGAAGGAAATATTATTCAATCTGCATATGTAGATACCACTGGCGGAGAGGTTGTGTTCCAGACAAATGACGGCACAAAAAAACTATATCGCTACAACATATCCACAGAATTGATTACTGAATTAAGTGGTTTCACAACAAATGAAAGGGTTTTATTGTTGGCTAATGGTTTGGTTCTTACCAAAGATGCTACAAGTACCTATAAGCTTTTTGATTATGATGTGCCTGCATCAGAAATTGCTACCACCGGAGCAGTGAATGGGTATGATCTTGTATCAGTGCTTCAGCTGAGTGGAAAGGAGCATATGGGAGTATCTGCAACAAATCCCCTACTTATTACTCTTGTAAATACTAGCGGAGACTACAAACATTTTTATGTAGATGATCCGACAACGGGTGATACCTCAGTGATTGAAATGGATGAATCTACGAAGACTTATCGATTTGCCTCAATGGCAGCTATCAATTCCGATGTATATCTCCTTACCACTGATGGCAAGCTGTATGCAGCCTCGACCCCCTCTGCAGCTACCTTCAACCTGATGCATGACACAAATGAATCGTATAATAAGCATGCATTCATGTATGCCACCAGTGATGATACTACCACAAGACTTATTACCAAGCCAGAAGGAATCAATGAACCACTCTATGTCATCAACTTTCCCGATACTACGGTAACTGACACTGCTTCTGTTACGTACAGTACTATCCGTGAAGGATATGGAGTCTATCTTGATGCAGCAGAAATTGTAGATAGCTATGAGAAGAGTGCCAACGTACTGTTGGTAGCCACCTTGGAAAATGGTATGTATGAGATTGATATTGCAGGGGATACCTCCTCAGAGACAGAAGCGTACACCCTGTAGTGTGCGAATTATTTAGTTTTTGTTTTTCTTTACGAATGAAACGGGATGGCAAATACCATCCCGTTTCTTACTGGCTAACCTCATAGGAATTAATTCATCCAACTTTCTTTTGTATCAAAAACCTGGTAATGCTTGGCATCATCCATAACGACTTTCACCAATCCATCATTCAGCGTAAGATGGTATTCTGCTCCATACTTCTTGTAGTTGTTGTAAACCGTCATGCTGTCTAGCTGGTCGTGCATTGCCACAACAATATCTGCATCAAGGGTGCGAATCCAACGAAGACTGTTTGAAGTATCCCCTCCATGATGATTGGCTTTTGCAACATCACTTTGGATTGCATCTCCATACTTCTGGGTAAGCTTACGTTCTTGAATCATATACAAATCACCAGAGAACCATGCAGTAGAACTACCATACTGAAACTGTAAGGCAAGTGAGTGATTATTCACAAATTGCGTTGAGTTATCAGGATAGTTCTTTGGATACACTATCTCACGTGGAGGATTGAATACTGCGACCTTAATTGACCCACCAAAGGAAAATGAATCCCCCTCTGCAAGGATAGTCGTAGGTATTTGATTTGCTTCGGCTGCCATAAGCGCTGCCTGATTCGTATTTGTTGGATACTCCAAAGCTGAGCGATACATCTGGTGGATTGGAAATGATGCTGCAATAGCAGGGAATGCGCCAATATGATCAATATGTGGATGAGAAGCGACAAATATATCTATCTCCTCTACACCTAATGCGTTGAGTGCTCCCTGGACTTGTGGGGCACTCTCAGGGTGTCCGCAATCGAGGAGCATTACCTGCCCTTCAGGACTGATGAGAATGGTTGCGTCCCCACTTTTGTCCTCGGCTGTTTCGCTTACCTCAAGATCAAGAAAATAGATGGCAAAATCACCTGGATGTCGTACCAGCAAATGGGAAGCAAACAAAGATAATGCCATGAAAAGTAGAAGCACTATAACTACATTACGTTTTCTCTGCATGAATACTCCTAAACTAGTTTTAAGACAGCGTCACAATAATTGGTAATGACTCCGTCCACATTCCAACTATTCATATCGTGCATACGATCAAGGCTATCTACAGTCCAAACATTTACCTTAACTCCATGGTCATGACATTCTTCAACAGCCTGCTGTGTAAGGGATACCCCGTTTGGGTGATAATACCCAACACCAAAGCTTGCACAATAAGCGCCAGCTGCTCCAAGACCTTTTGCATCAACCAGAAATGCACAGAGTATAGAGCTGTCAAGTTGTTTCATTCTGATTACTGAACCATGATTAAAAGAGCTGATAAGGCATTGGTCTTTCAAATCATGCTTATTGATTAAATCCAATGTAGCTTGCTCAATTCCTTGGTAGTAGTAGCGATCGGTCTTAATTTCTATATTGGTATATATTCCATGGTTTCTTGCCCATATGAAGTACTCATCAAGTGTTGGAATTGTTTGGAACGTATTGATTGTTCCAGCATTACATTTTTGCAGCTCTGCTAGGGTGAAGTCACGCACAAACCCTACAGCATCAGTAGTTCTATCCAGGGTTTCATCATGGATGATAACCAGTGAACCATCTTTTGAGAAATGTACATCCAATTCAATGGCAGTACACCCAGCTTCCAATGCTTTATCAAATGCAAGCATGGTGTTCTCAGGATATACACCACTAAATCCTCTATGAGCAATAACCTTCATATGTTCCCTGCCTCTTATTTCATTGCTGTCTTTTCATACCCGGTAAGCATGTATTTCTGGAAGATGAAGAACAGGACAATGACTGGAAGGACACTCATGACTGCACCTGCCATAATCTCATGGTTGTTCATGGTATCAAGTCCTGCAAAAGTATTACGGAGATGGACTAAACCTACAGTCAATACTCGTCGTACCTCATTCTTGGCAATGATCTTCGGCCAGAAATAGGAATTCCATCCATTTGTGAAGGTAACCAAAGTAATGGTGATCAAGGTTGATTTACACATAGGCACGAGCACTCTTGTTATAATACCCAGCCTCCCCATTCCATCTATCTTGGCTGCTTCTATATAGGAATCGTCTACAGTAAGGAATGCTTGTCGCATCATGAAGATATAATAGGGAGAGACCATTTCTGGTAGAATCAGACCAAGGAATGTGTCGGTAAGCTTCCAATTTGCAAACATGATATACAAAGGAATGAATGTCACCTGCAAGGGAATCATGAGTGCGCCAAGTACCAATACAAACAAGACCTTCTTGCCTTTGAACTTTCCTTTGGAAAAACCATAGGCTGCTAGTACACCTGTGACAACCTGACTGATAAGGATTCCTGCAGTCATTACGATTGTATTGTAATAATACTTGCTGAAATTGGCGCGCTGCATTACATTCGAATAATTTTCAAAATGCCACTCTTTTGGCCAGAAAGTGGGAAGCGCAAGCAATATTTCTTCCTGGGATTTTACCGAAGAAATGAACATCCAATATAATGGAAAAATCATGAACAATGTTACCAGGACTGCCAGTGCATATTGCAGGATTGTGAGCACCTGCTTCCTTTTTATAGCCCTCTCGTTCAACAATCGTGCTTGCTCTTGTGTTATTGAATCATGCATCATAGTTCACCCTCTTATTGGATATTCTCATCGTAGCAGCGGTGATAGCTAGCAGCACGAGGAAGAAGACTACTGCAATGGTGGATGCACGATCCATCCGGAAATCTTCCATTGCATACTTGTAAATCATGAATACAATTACTTCAGTGGAACGGTATGGTCCGCCACTAGTAAGCACATCAACAGATTGGAATACCTTCATAGCAGAGATAAAAGTAGTTACAAAAAGGAAAAGTGTAGTTGGAGAAAGAAGAGGCAGTGTGATTCTGGAAAATTGGATCCACTTGCTTGCACCATCTATTGAGGCCGCTTCATAGTAGTTCTTGCTGATACCTCGCATTGAAGCAATATAGATCATCATGCCATAACCAACTGTTCTCCATCCTGTAAGCATAAGAATTGACAGCAGGGCGCGGTTTCGGTCACCCAGCCAATTGACGCGTTCTCCCCCGAATTGTTCAATGAAAAAGTTAAGAATACCGTTCTGTGTATTCAATATCCATATAAAGACAACTGCTGCGCTGGACATAGCTACATATTTTGGGAGAAATACTAGAGCACGCATGACGGAAAACGATGCAGTGATTCGGTTCATGATAAGCGCAAAGATCATACCCCCAACGATGGTGATGGTAAGTTCTCCAAGGGTAAAGAGTGCAGTCACTTTCAAGGAATTCAAGAGATACTTTGTGCCAGATCCCTGAAACAACCAGATCCAGTTCTTCAGTCCCACATATTTATAATTATCATTGATCAAATTCCAATTGGTGAAACTGATTCTTACCACCTGTACTACTGGATAGTAAATGAACAGCCCTAAAAAAAGTAAGGCAGGAAGAACAGTTGCAAAGTCCTTTCCTGATTCTATACGTCGTTGTAGTGGAGTACGTTGTTTCATGGTACCAAGCATTCCTTATTAGCAAGATAATGCCGCCGGTACATCACTGCACCGGACGGCAAAACTAAATGAAGACACATTACTCAGAGTCTGCAAGAACTTCATCAATCTCTTCAGCCATGTATTCAAGATTGGACTCTACATCCACACCCTCGATCATAATCTGGTCAAGATATGATTTCCAGATAGTTGCCAATTGGTTCCAACCTGGATGCTGGATTCTTGGATTAATCTCATCAAGGTTGTCAAAAATTGCCTTGAAAGCAGGCTTTCTCTCCAAGAACTCATCCCCTTCTGAACTGGAAAGAACTGAGTTTCTCGTTGGGATGTAACCAGTGCCATCTGCCCACTTCATGTTAACATCCTTACCGATCAGGTACTGCAGGAATTCCCATGCAGCGTTCTTGGTCTTTTGGTCATTCTTTGCAGGAATTAGTAGAACACTTCCACCAATCTCGCTTATCTTGGTATCGCCGGCAGGAAGCCAAGCCATTCCGAGTTCAAAGCTGTCTCCAATCAAACCGGTATAGAGATTGTACAAGCTACTGGTATGAATAACAGAGAATGTCTTCTGATCGACAAAATTCTGTCTCATATTGGAAGAAGCACTTGTACCACTTGCCCAATAGGTATATCCATTATTGACCCAGTTCTGGAATTTTTTGGTGAGATCAACAGAGATGGGACCGGCAAGATCAGTACTTACTCGATCTTCATTGACAATCTTTACACCGCTATTGAGGTACATCGGTTCAAAGTACCACTGGTCCCAACCGGGGATGATGATCGCCCAGCGATCAGTAGTGCCATCGCTGGATACCTTGCTTGCTTTCTTCATGAATGCATCAAGATCATCAATTTTCTTGGGAATAACAATACCTTCTTTGTCCGCCATGGTCTTGTTGTAGTAAATAACCTGTGTGGAAATAAGGAATGGTAGTGTTACTTGCTTCCCTTCAAAACTGGTTGCAGCAATCATACCTTCGCCGAAGTCGTCGATATCATACCCAGTTGCTTCAATGTAAGGGGTAAGATCTTCCGTAAGGCCACCTTTACCATATTCAGCAACATAGGGAGTGTTTGCAACAGTAAGGGCGGGAAGACCACTTCCAGCTGCATGAGCAGCAACCAAGGTCTCGTTTACGGTTGCATAGTTACCAATGTATTTTGCTTCCACAGTAACCAATGAATCGCTGTTATTGAAATCTCCAACAATTTCCTCGACCAATGGCCAATACTGTTGCTCAAGAGCATGCCACCATTCGATTGTGATCGGTTCGGTTACTTCGTATGATACAGCTGCTTTTGCAGGAGCGGCTGTTTCTGCTGCACCACCGGCGAAGAGCATACCTATTGCGACTAATGAAATAGTCATAAGAAGTAGCATTTTTTTCATGTTTTTCCTCCTAGTGTGGGGTTATCCCATCAGTAAGTCTACGTTCTCTACTCCCATATGTCAAAGAAAATTTGTTAATATAATGATAAAGATGTGTAAAGAATGTATGATAAAAAATTTATAAATTAAGCAATATTAATCTGATGCTCAGATATGACCAACCAATATGCAATGTTGTATCAATACTGTTTTAGATACCAATACGAATATAAAGAGCTCGTACAAACATTGTTGAAAGTGCACAGACCAATCCTGCTGAAAAAAAGATAGTTACAGGAGCATAGTACAGTGAAAGGATATATAATCCGGCAATTACAAGAACAGTAATGCTTACTGGAAGATGCTTGAACCCCAAGATAGATGAAGTAATAATCAGCGTTTTCAAAGACTGTTGTTTTCTGGAAAGCAAGGGGAATACATGTACCGATCCAACTAGTACCAATAGCATGAGACTTATAGCTACAAAGAACAACATTGGGAACTGTTGTAGAAAAAACCAAGCATCAAAAATCAGAAATGCCAAACATACTGCAATCAGGAGAAAAACCATAGTAGCTTGCAGAAATACACGCTTGAACGTTGAGAAGAAGGTCCTGACAACATACCCTTCATTCCCATCCAGTACATTGAAACAGTATGAATAGAGACTCACGGTAGCAGCACCGATCGTAATGATGGGGAGACTGGATATAAACCAAAGCAATCCTGCAAAAGCCAAATAGTACAGCTTCAGCAAAAAAGCCCAAACAACGTTATCAGGATCAAAAATAGTATTGATATTCATAGTAATTCCCCTCTATTCACCGTACTATGATAGGGAGTTTAGGAACATGAGGCAACCAATAATGAGTTTAAGAGGTACATTCAAGACAATACCATCAAAATCACTAGTTTTTCTTTTCATTCTGATCTTACTGGTCGGTGTATATGTCGGTGATTTGTTCATTCAGAGACAAAAGGAAATTGTCTTACAGCTATTTGTGGCCAATGATGAACAAGATGTTTTCAAGGCAAGTACTCTGGAAAAGGAGCTTGGAAGACTTTTCAACATTCAGAAAAATCAAAGGGTTATTGTAGATGATTCTCTTTATGTGGTTTTTGGAAGTGCTGACCGTTATATTGAATCGAGTCTTTCAAAGATCTATGCATATATGGCAGCCAAGGAGCTCGATATTTTAATCGCCCCACGCCATGTTGTGGAGCACTATGTTGCCGGTTTGCCCATGACTGATCTCTCTACACTGGTGGAAACGAATCCCTCACTGGAGATCATCACTCCCTACCTGGAAATGGCTGAGGACAGTAATGGACAAAGAAAAACATACCTACTCAATCTTGAAGAAAGCAGGTATGCTAATTCTGATGCATCAATGCTTGTCATTCCAGAAAGTGCCCCAAACAAGGAAGCAATCATTGGTTTTCTGGAATATCTATTTAAAAAGTAGACCAGCTTAGTCTCCCCTCACCTCATGGAGGATATTTCTGACCTCTTCATCCTTGAACTGCTGATCAATCTCCTGACTGCTAAGGCCTAGGAATTCATGACAATTGTAGTGTATCCAACGTTCATCATCAGGACTGTTAAGAACATGTTTGCGACAGAAATAATCCGGTTGGACTGGAAGAGGCTCTTCCTTCTTATAAAGAGGTACCTTGTAATCGAAGACTGCAATCTTGAGATCCTCGCGGGGTATCCCTTTACGCATGATGATTTCCGCCAATGCATTGACCGTTTTTCCCGTATCGAAAATATCATCGACCAAGAGAATCTTATCACCTGTTCTCAGATGCTCAGGGCTGTATGTCCATCCATCAACCATGACATTTGTCTGGGTACGTAGATATCCATAGGAACGGGCAACAACAGCAGCATAGAAAACAGGTCTCCCCTGTTCCCTGATACGTACCATCTTGTAATATTCACTGAAGACGTTTGCCATATAGGCGCCACCCCTGAGTGAAGCGTAAATGATATCCGGAACGAAATGATCTTCCTTGTACATCTGATGAGCTAACTTAAGTGCACTGTCACGAATATCATCGCATGTAATAAATTCTTTAATTACCATAGAAAAGACCCCCAGGGACTAGAAAACCGTCAGAACTTCCAAGCCATGTTTTGTAATAGCAACAGTATCCTCAAAATGTGCAGATGGCAACCCGTCTGCTGTAACGACTGTCCAATCATTTGAAAGAAGTCTTACTTTATGGGTTCCCAAGTTGATCATAGGCTCAATGGCCAATACCATGCCCTCCCGAATGCGGGCGTTTGGCAAATAGGAGCTGGTGTAGTTTGGAATTTCAGGTTCCTCATGTACATCAAGACCAACACCATGGCCACAGTAGTCTCTCACAACTCCATAACCATGCTTTCTGGCATGCTTATAGATTGCAGATCCAATATCCTGGATTCGAGCCCCTTTCTGTGAAGCGGCCTCAATACCGAGACGCAGACTCTCTTCTGTAACATCACAGAGCTGCTGGTACTCATCCTTGGTCTTTCCAACGATGAATGTCCTGGCCATGTCAGAGAAGTGCCCATTCATGTTGATACCCAGATCAACATCAACCAGATCGCCTTCCTGGATAATCCGTTTTTTCGAAGGAATCCCGTGGATTACTTCTTCATTGACTGAAATACAGGCAGTGGCGGGAAACCCTTCATAATGAAGGAATGCAGGGACTCCTTTATGGTTCACAATAAACTGGTAACAGTACTGGTCTATATCATAAGTGGTCATCCCTTCCTGTATATAAGAGGAGAGATTATGCATAAGCTCAGCTGTGAGATGGCAAGCCTCTCTTATGCCAGCTATCTGTGCTTCAGTCTTTAAACGAATCATCGGTATGTTGCTCCTGAATAGGGAAAAGCTGTTTCTGCATCGCATCCAGAATCCCATTGATGAACTTATAGTTTACTTCAGTGGAGAAATCCTGACTTAGCTTTACCGCTTCGTCTATGATGATATGAGGATGGATATCCCCAAACATGAGGCAGAAAACACTCATTCTGAGAATATTCCTATCTACGATATCAATTCGTTCGAGAGGACGATTGAGTGAGAACTTACTGATCGACTCATCAATCTTCTCAAGATTTTCCAATGTACCCCTTACAAGATACATCCCATAGAGTTTTACATCATCCTCAAGTAAGTTATATTCTTCATCAGTAATACCACTGAAGATGTACGGTATGGATTCCAACGCAATTGTATGGTTGAAATCCATTGCATAGAGAGTCTGTAACGCTAATTCGCGTGCTTTATGTCGTGTTTTCATGTTATTTATACAGAATATTTACAGTGGCAGATTTTCTCAAATCATCCACCAGGCTGTTGATCGCCGCATAGTAGTTCGATTGTTGCTTTGCGGCAGCAAGTTCGCTTCTGATGTACTGTTCTACCGTAGTGGATGTGGTTGGACTGATCTGGTCCTCCAACTGAAGAATCTTGGTATCATTGTAGGCAAGGATTTTCAGGATATGGTAACCGGTATTGCTGGTTACTACATCACTGACATTTCCTACATCTGTAGTGAATGCCACATCAAAGAAAGTATCTCCAAGACCTGCAAGTGCTTCAGTATTATCCATGGTCAGCCAACCAATATCACCAGCTTTATTCTTGCTCTGAGTATCTTCTGAATACTGGACAACTGCTTTCTCGAATGAGAGGGATCCGCTCTTTATATCTCTTGCGACTCGTTCAAGAAGTGCTTTGTTCTGCGAATCTTTCTGGGAGTCATTGGTAAATGGAATATAGATATGACTTAGTTTCACTGTTTCAGGACTTACAAAGCGAGTCTTGTTCTTGCGATAGAAGGAGCTAACTTCAGTATCGGAGATCTGGACCTTCGCACTAAGCATATCGGCTTTCTTCATACGTACATAGGAGTCAACCATCAACTGTTCCTGAATAGCTTTACGATATGCATCAACTGAACCGAAGTTGTTGGTAATGATCTGGTCAAATTGTGCATCGGTGAATGCCTGTCCAGAGGAAGCCTCAAGATTGGCCTTCTGGGAATCATAAGCACTGTCGACCATTGCATCAGTTATCTTTACACCATCACGGGCAGCACCCTGACGGAACAGTTCATTGTTGATCAGAAGATTCAATACCTGCAGTGGGTCAACGCTCTCAGGGTCTTCTCCCTGTTCTGCAGCACTTGCCTTGTACTGTGCTACTTCTGCTTCAAGATTTGCCATGCTGATGGGTGTGGTCTTGGTAAGCCTCACTGTTGCAGCAGGGGCCCCAATCGTTGCAGCAAAGGCCATTGTGCCAATGAGCAGAAAAACAGCCAAAACACTAAATCTACGTTTCATATAACAACTCCTACGAATATCTTCTCATAAGGTACTACCAACAGTCTTGGGAATCAATCAGATTTGAACATGTTTACCGACAGCACGGGCAAGGTCAACCTTGTTGATTATCTCACTTTTCTTCAGGAACATTCCTTCCCTCTCCATTGTCTTCATCAATGTCTGGAGAGTTTTCATGGAACGAACACCCCCCTTGGTGATAAAAGCCATGCATCGTTTACCGGAGATACTGCCGGCAGTCTTCAGGAACCCAGAAACAGTGTTTGGTATTTTCCCACCAAAGAATGTAAGTGTCTCGGTCCCGATGATCAAATAATCATAGAAAGAGACAATTTTGCCCGCTTCAAGGGACATGTCAAATACATCGACCATATGACCTTGGGAAGCGATACCTTCCGACAACGCATTGGCAATTGCCTTCATTTTATCATTACCCTTCGATGCTGGTGCATACAATATACATACTTTCATAGACACTCCCTTGAAACAGCAACCGACCGCATGTCTGCGGCCGGTAGTCGATAGTTATTGGAACAGCGACCGTCCTAGTTGGCTTCAGTAGCTGTCTCAGCTGCTGCTGCACCTTCACCACTTGTCCACCAATCGGTAGTCTGCTGTACCTGTTCCGTGGTGACGGAATCGAGCAACTCATCCTGTGATGGCGATTTGTTCACGAAAGCCACCAAAAGGGCCAGTACCAAGAACAAGACTGCAAGCGTACCAGTTGCCTTGGTTACCACACTGCTTGTGTGGGACCCGAAGGCGGTATTGCTTCCACCACCAAAAATTCCGCCCAAGCCTTCACTTTGCTCATCCTGTACTGCGACAAGAAAAATCAACAGAAGACTGACGACGACGAATAATACCAACAGAATAATGCTCAAAACACCCATTTTCTCTTTACTCCGAATACTTACTTATCAAAGTTCACAATCGGAAGGAACTGCTCCACGGAAAGGGAGGCACCACCAACCAGTGCGCCATCGATATGCTCTTTAGACATCAAGGCTTTCACATTCGAAGCCTTCACTGAACCACCATACTGTATAATTAGCTCTTCTGCAACACCCTTATTGTAGAGTTTTTCAACAAGACTACGAACATAAGCATGTGCAGCGTCTGCATCTTCAGGGGTTGCTGTCTTTCCCGTCCCAATAGCCCAAACAGGTTCGTAGGCCAACGTGATATGCTTCATCTGCTCTGCAGAGACACCTTTGAGACCTTCTTCTACCTGTCGGCTCAATACTTCTTCAAGTTTACCTGCCTCACGTTCTTCCAGGGTCTCACCGATACACAGGTCGACATCCATGCCCTCAGCGAGTGCAAGCAACACCTTTCTGTTGATGAAAGCATCTGTTTCACCATAGAGGGCACGTCTTTCACTGTGCCCAAGAATAACGTTGGTAACACCAAGATCCTTAAGCATGGTTGCACTCACCTCACCAGTAAATGCGCCTTTCAGGTTGTCGCTCATGTTCTGAGCAGCAACAATAATCTCAGAGCCCTTAAGTGCCTCGAGCACAGCAGGGATTGTGACGTAAGGAGGAGCAACCATCACCTTTGTGTTGGTTCCTTCCACTGCCTTTGCAAGCTCCTTAGCGAAGGCTGCACCTTCGCTTGGAGTCATATTCATTTTCCAGTTTCCAGCGATATAGGGTTTTCTCATCTTATTTCTCCAATGCCTTGATTCCTGGAAGAACCTTTCCTTCGAGGAACTCGAGCGAAGCACCGCCACCGGTACTTACGTGACTGATCTTGTCTGCCAAGTCGAACTTGTTGATAGCTGCAACAGAGTCACCGCCACCGACAACAGAGGTAGCTTGACTCTCTGCTAGTGCCTTGGCAACGGTAAGGGTTCCCTCAGCGAATGCATCAAACTCAAATACCCCCATCGGACCATTCCAAACAACACTCTTTGCCTTGGTGACTGCATCAACAATCATGGATATGGTTTTGGGGCCAATATCCATACCGATCAGGTTTTCAGGAATATCAGTTGAATCAACACTGACAGCCTCTGCATCTTCCTTGAACTCAGCTCCACAGAGATGGTCAACTGGAAGAATTACCTGTACACCCTTCTCTTTTGCTTTTGCCAGGAAGGAAGAAGCAACATCCTTGTACTCTTCTTCAACCAGACTCTTTCCAATAGTATGGCCCTGGACAGAAAGGAAGGTATATGCCATTCCACCACCAATAACAATCGTATCACAAGTTCTTACCAGACTTTCCAAGACACTGATCTTACTGGAGACTTTAGAACCTCCAATAATGGCAACAAAAGGCTTCTCTGGGTTGCTCAAAAGTGGTGCCATAAACTTAACTTCCTTTTCAATAAGGAAGCCTGCATAGGAAGGCAGGTAGTGAGACACACCTTCAGTGGAAGCATGGGCACGGTGAGCGGTTCCAAAAGCATCATTTACATACACATCACCCAAGGAAGCAAGATTCTTTGCAAAATCGGGATCATTGCCCTCTTCTTCACTGTAGAAACGGACATTTTCCAATAAAAGAACATCACCAGCTTTCATTGAAGCAACCTGCCCTGCAACCTCTTCACCAATCACGTCACTAGCAAGTTGGACATCTTTACCCAGCAGTTCGCTGAAACGCTTTGCAATTGGTGCCATGGAGAATTCAGGGTTTTTCTTCCCTTTTGGTCGTCCACGGTGGCTCATGACTACAAGTGATGCACCGTTATCCAATAGATACTTAAGGGTAGGAAGTGCAGCTCTTATGCGTGTATCATCAGTAACCACGCCATCCTTGATGGGTACGTTGAAATCTACACGAATCAAGGCTTTCTTGCCTGAAAAATCACACTCTCGAATGGTATTTAGAATCATAGCTTTCCTCTATATTTCGATGGTAATCGTTAGCAAGGAAATCAGGCCTGTAGAAACAGGCCTGACATTCACAGTAACACAGTGTTATTTAACCAGCTTCTTTGCAAGGTCAACAACGCGGTTGGAGTAACCCATTTCGTTGTCATACCAGCTGATAACCTTGAACATCTTCTCGCCCATCTTCATGGTAAGATCAGCATCAAGGATTGAGGAGTGGGTGTTGCCTACAATATCGCGGGAAACGATGGGATCCTCAGTATACTGAAGAACACCCTTCATGGCACCCTCACTGGCTTTCTTCATTGCTGCATTCACTTCTTCAACAGATGCATCCTTCTTCAAGGTTACCACAAGGTCAACAACTGAACCGGTTGGGGTTGGAACACGCATTGCCATACCGTTAAGCTTGCCCTTCATCTCGGGGATAACCAAACTAACAGCCTTGGCAGCACCAGTGGTGGTAGGAATAATGGAAAGTGCACCAGCTCTTGCTCTTCTCAGATCCTTATGTGGCTGGTCAAGCATTACCTGGTCGTTGGTATAGGAGTGAACAGTGGTCATCAAGCCCTCTTCAATGCCAAAGCTGTCATTGAGAACCTTAACGATAGGAGCCAAGCAGTTGGTGGTGCAACTTGCGTTGGAGTAAGCAAGAAGGCTGTGATCGATAGCATCATCATTGACACCACAGACAACAGTCTGATCAATCTGGTCCTTAGCAGGAACGGTAAGGATAACCTTCTTTGCTCCAGCCTTGATGTGATCCTTGTAACCACCCTTCGGGCCTTCAGCAACAGAGAAAACACCAGTGGATTCAATTGCTACATCAACACCAAGTTCCTTCCAAGGAAGTTCGCTGGGAGAGCGCACTGCAAATACAGGAATGTTTTTACCATCAACTACGATAGCATTGTCTGTTACTTCGACGCTCTTGGAATATACTCCATAGGTGGAGTCGTATTTCAGAAGGTGGGCCAAGGTCTTGGGATCAGTAAGGTCATTGATGCCTACAATCTCGATGTCCTTGTCTTCAAAAGCGATCTTGAAAACATTGCGTCCGATTCTTCCGAAACCATTAATTGCAATTTTCATTGTTTGTTTCCTCCGGGAAATGTAATTGTGTATCGATATTAATATACTGTTTTCCTTCTACAAGGGTCAACGTATATAAACGTATATATATTATGTTTTGACAACCAATTTCAATTGGTTGATCTTATGGCCATCAATATCCTCAACGGTAAAAATAGCCTCGTCATCCTCAACAGACTCATCCTTGAGTGGAATTCTCCCGAACAGTTCGAAGACATAGCCTCCCACTGTTTCATACTCCTCCTCAGATAGATGCAAGCCTACTGACTCATTCAAATCTTCAATGGAAGTTCTTGCATCGACAACAAACGTATTGTCGTCCAATTTACGCATTCCATCATCTTCATCATCATCAAATTCATCCTGGATATCACCAACAATGACCTCCAGAATATCTTCCATGCAAACAATCCCGCTCACACCACCATACTCATCAATGGCAATGGCAATATGGACCTTTCTCAATTTGAATTCTCTGAGCAAATCATCAAGATGCTTGCTTTCAGGAATAAAATAGGGCTGTCTCATCAGCGTCTTGGCATCAAACACATTATCTATACCATTACGTATGATATCCTTAGCATATAAAACACCAACAATATTGTCTATTGTCTGCTCATATACTGGATAACGGGAGTACCCTTGTTCCTGAATAATCCCATACAACTCATCAATCGCGATATCACTACTGATAAACTGGACATCGACCCGGGGAATCATAATCTCCTTAACAGTCTTATCCCGCAGTTCCTGAATGCCCTCGATCATCGTCTGCCGCTCTTCCAACTCTGCCTTAAATCGTTCTTCACGATTGTCAGAGCGTTTCTTGAACAGACTTTTCCATGGCAAGCTCAACGTTTGCTCCCCCTCAATTGATGGAGAAGTTCCTCTTGCTTGATCAACATCGGCTCATCAGCATCATTGCTGGAATGATCTTCACCGAGAAGGTGAAGCAAGCCATGGATCAAGAGTCGAAACAACTCTTCATCTGGTTCTACACTAAAGGATAGTGCATTTCTTTTCAAGGCATCAAGAGAGATTACCATGTCTCCCAGTACCCTGATTTCCTCTGGCGGACCATCAATCAATCCTACTTGTACTTCAGGCCAAGAAAAATCTTCTACATCTTCTTCCTGAACGAATGACAGGATATCTGTAGGTTCGTCCTTGTCCCGATACGTTCTATTTAATTCCTGAATGGTATCATCGCTTACAAAGCTAACAGAACATTCACAACTTGGCTGTTCAAGTGTTGCGAGCACCTTTTCCAGATGTTCAACAACCACCTGTGAGGGTGCCTGTCTGGCATACTGCTCATCCTCATAGGAAACATCAATATAATAACTATTATTCATTGTCCTGGTTATCCTTTCTGCTCTGATGGATATTCAATACGGCGGTGATCGCGTCCAAGCAATGTTTGCACAAACGCATCCTCTATCTGGTCAAGGTCTGTGAGGGAGAGTTGACTGTTCTTGAGTTGGTCCCTCTCCAACTTTCCCATGATAAGCGAGTGTACCAGTTTTTCATACTTCGAGTGGTTTGGCCGTTTCAAGGTCCGGCTGGCAGCTTCCACGCAATCAGCAAGCATAACAATTGCAGATTCGGGAAAAGCTGGTGGATTCCCATTGTATTTAAAATCATCTTCTTTTACATCCATTCCCGCAGCTTGGGCCTGGTTCTTTGCCTCATTATAGAAGAATTGGATGATATCATTGCCATGATGTTGGCTGATGATATCCAGCACCTCCTGAGGAAGACCTGCCTCCCTTCCCTTCTCCAATCCAAGTTTTACATGACTCTTGATGATTGCTGCAGAGAGGGATGGTTTGATTTCATCATGTTTGTTATCCCCACTCTGGTTCTCGATGAAATATTCAGGATGGTCAGCCTTCCCTATATCATGATACATCCCGCCTACTCGTGCGAGCATGGCATTTGCTCCAATGGAGCGAGCTGCATTGAAGCTCAGATCAGCCACATTCCTGCTATGATTAAACGTTCCTTGCGCTACAGATTCCAACCGGTCAAGCACCGGGCTTGCACTGAATGCAAGCTCGCTAAGACGATATGCTGTAGGAATATTGAAGAGTTTTTCACCCAAAGGAACGAAAGCTTCCAAAAATACCAGAGTTATGGTTATATTCAAAATCATCCCACCGACAAGAGGCATTACCTGATGAAGGGGCAATGCTTCCAGCATATACAGTGCAAGTGCAGCAAAACTGCTGATCACACAAGCATAGAACCAATTGAATACATCATCAATACGCTTAATGGTATAGCGGAAAAAGTAAAGACATACACCACTGATGGTCAAAACGAAGAAAAACGTAATAGAACTCGACTGTTCCATCAGAGTTGCATAACAAGCAAGAAGAAAGGCGCTGACCAAACCTAGGCGTTTCTTGCTGGTGATATGACTGGTAAAGAGCGGTGCAAAGAAAACAGGTAGATAGGAGTCCAGAAACAAAGAGGAGCGTGAAGCAGAAAACAGACTGACAACATACATTGCGACCAATGACAATGATACGGAAACAAGCATGAGATTCAAATAGAGATATAATCGCTTTTCTGCATGCAGGAATTGAATAAAGACATATACTGAAACACTGGTGGAAAGCAGAATGAAAATAGCCCTGCCAATCAGTTCAAGGATTGTATACTGAAAGCTGTTCGATCCCATCAATTGCAGCAGGTCAATCTGTGAGCTTGTGACCACCGTATCCTTGGCAATGATCTTTTCTCCCCGTTCTATGGTTATCACCTGCTCGGGAATCTCTGCAGCAGCTTCCTCCCTTAGTGCCAGTGTTTCAACAGCTTCATAATCTACATTTGGGTCTAAAAGCATCTCCAGTGCATCAAGTACAAGATATGGTTGGAACTGACTATCTATAAGCTCGTATGGCTGCAGCAGAGAAGACAGCTGTGAAGGAAGATTCTTTTTCGTCAGCAGCGAATCAATGGTTTGCTTGGAAGGTTCACTGCTTTCTTGCTGGAGAAGACTATTTCTAACCAGAAGTTCCTCATAGCCTTGGGAACGAACGGTATTCACTTCATCTTCATCAAACAATCCTCGTTTCAGGACATAGCTGCCTGTTTCTTCAAGTGCTTGCAGCAACAATTGTTGTTGGTCAGGTGCCAGTTCTGCAATTCTTTCCACCACATTGCGCTCATCATTGAGTCCTTCCTTCTCCAGGAAGGTTCTGGAGTCTAGGTTTTCTTGATGAAATAGCGCAAGAAAATTCTCTAAACGCCTGCTGGTAATGGTAGATGATCTAAGTGAATAACTGAAATACGGAAGTACTTCCTGCATTCGTTGTTCTATGAGCTTTTGGGTTTGTTCATCATCAACGTATTGGAAACTGCTTGTAGCAAAAATATCCTCACTGGATAGTTCTCCCTCTGTATACTGTAATCCCAAGTCCTTGAGACCCGATCCACTGGAGTGAGTACTCAAAAGCGGCACCACCATTGCCAGGAAAACGGTAAGAACCATTAAGATGAGAGAGAGTTGTTGTTGAAGCTCACGTTTTTTCTGTTTACGTTCAGAAATTTGTATTTTCTTTATCATGATTTTTCGTTCCCTTCATCCCCTGCATACGCATTTACAATATGCTGCACAATTCGGGAGCGTACCACATCGCGAGAATCGAAACGTATGAAATCGAGGCCTGTAATTCCTTGCAGAATCTGCATTGCATGGATCAATCCACTATCCTTGTGCCTTGGAAGATCAACCTGACTGATATCCCCTGTGATGATTGCATTGGCATTTTCGCCAAGACGGGTAAGGAACATCTTCATCTGTTCCTTGGTGGTATTCTGTGCTTCATCAAGAATGACTGTCGCATTTTGAAGACTCCTTCCTCTCATATAAGCAAGAGGGGCGATCTCAATGCTCCCATTCTCTTCCAAACGCCTGATATTCTGTATACTGACCATGGCTTCCATTGCATCGTAAAGCGGCCTTAGGTAAGGGTTTATCTTCTGGGCAAGATCACCAGGCAAGAAGCCTAGGCTCTCCCCTGCTTCAACAATCGGTCGTGTGAGAATAATTTTGTGTTTCTTCCCACTCAACAACTGCCCAAGTGCATAGGCTACTGCCAAGAAAGTCTTGCCAGTACCAGCAGGACCGATACCAAAAACAATCTGGTTCTCCATCATACTTTTGATGTATTGCTCCTGCATCCGACTCTTGGGATAAGCAAAACGATTATGAACCATGATATACGGTTTTTCCCATTGGTCACTGGAGAGCAGTTCCTGGATTGGTTGGTCGCTTTTCATGCCTTGGTATTCCATGAAAATTTCTGTTTCACTGAAATAGTGCTGATTCTCTGCAAGTTTCTGCAAGCGTGCCATCAAGGAGAGAAATCGGTTGGTGACTTGTTCATCTTTGCTCAGGCAGGAAAGCGAATTGCCTTTTACAAACAGATCACATCCAAGCAACGCCTCTAGATAAGGAAGATTCCGATCATTGATACCCAGCACCCGTTCCATCTGTTCTTCATTGGAAAATTCCACACTTCTATCCATGCATAATCCTATGAGGAGGATGAACGCGTCCATACACTGTTGTCTTGCGTCCATGTCTCTTCCACATCCAGCTCGGGAATCGTGTTCCAAGTCAAGTAGACCGAAACCGTTGGTACCCAGCTGTATTGGTTGTTCGATAATACAACACTTCCGCTGTATTTACAATTCAGTGACCAATCTTCAAGGTCGTGCTCCAAGGTAAGTGAGAGTTCACTGAGGTTAAATTGCGTATTATATCTTCCATCTCCAGTGAAGTCAAAGCTTCTCAGCAGATCTTTCCAAAGCAATGAGTAAGAGAGGGAATCATCAGTATCATAATAATGGAAAAATCCGGTATTTGTGCTTTTTGCCGCAAGCGTTATATCCAAAAACTCAGCAATCTGGAGACGTGCTGATGCTGTTATTGAAAAGGAACTTGCGTATCGGTCCTGATAAAAGAACTTGAGGGAAGAGTCTATGCCCAATGAGAGGGCTATACGTTTCTTCCACCACCTTATTTGTATATCCTTACCTGCAATATCGACTTGCAATTTTTTGGCTTGCAAGGCTGAGGCCTCCCCTTCCAATGCATAGGTCACCTTGAGATGAGGAATTGCAGCATCATACGTGATATGATCAAAATAGTTTGGTTTTCCATCACTGGTAAGGAATGAGAATGAAAACCTCTGTGACATGGTGAGAAAGGATGAAAAGAACTGTTCCTTGACTGTTCCCTCAAGATGCATGGCATCTTCCCATGAAGTAATGGTCTTCGTAAAATCGTATGACCCAGATAGAGAAGCAGAAAAAGGTTTAGAGGTATAGCTGATTGATGATTTCAAGGTATCCTTGCGTAAAGAGGACTCATATTCGCTGAAGAGCAGTGATGAGGAGAGTGAGATAGGTCCCATTACATATTTCAGACTTGGAAGTAAACTCTGTTTTACAGGATAGAGGCTTGCAGTTACACTGGGCGTCATGGTTGCTTCCCCAAGCGGAAAAGACTGCTGGAAGCGGACCTGATGAACTGTCACAGACTCATCGTCAAACGCATACTCCTGCTTGATAATCTCTACTGGGCTACCGAGCGGTTTCTCGTAGTTTTCCTGATAACGATACAGACGTTGGCTCAAGGTATAGGTCAAGCCAATGGATGGAACAGAAACCGTATTTACATTGAAGAGTTGATATGCATAGCTTTTATAGATGCTCTTGCTCTGGTCTTCCAGGAAGGTAATCTGTGGGAGTAATTCGCTCGAAATTGTGAAGAGATTGGTATTAGGAGAAGCTTTCAGTGCAACAGAACCTTTTGTAAGACTGTAAAGATATGCTTCATCCCAATCAATCACGCCAAGAGTTGCATCTAGGGTATGTGTAAGCTTTTCTTCCAATGAGTAGGAGAGAGAGAATAGCTTTTTATTCTGTTTCGAAGCGTTCCCACTGTTGACCACGGTAATTTGGTATGCCTCGGGTAACAAGATATCCCTTTCCTTTTCTTCAACTGTCTTTTTGCTTTCTGATGTCTTGGAGTCTTTAGAGGAATAATCAAGCAGAGTGCCTTTGAGATTAAGAGAAAAAAGAGGAAGATGCATCTGCTGCAACACATAGGAGTATGCAGGGCCATCATCTTGCCATTTGAACAGCGCATCAGCTTCTAGGTTGGAGATATTCAATGAAGAAATATATGGCGAAAGTGTGCTGGTTGGAAGCGAGAATGATCCTTTCATCTTCCAAGTATAACTGGTGATATCAGAGGTATAGGTTGTGGGAAACTCCTGATTCTTTCCCAGCAATGCATCAAAGGAGAAGGATGTAAGACGGTTCCCATACATACGTAGCACTTTTGGGTCTGAATAGAGGGGCATTGAAATATCAAGCTTCGCCCAAGTGGTGCTTAGTTTGATCCCCTGATTAAGATAGTACCTATTGTATCCTACATCAGAATAAAGTGCAATTGGGCTTGTCCCCAAGGGATATAACGCAAATGCAGAAAGGGAGTTGAATGTAAGGCGTTTTGAGAAGAACGTTGTCTTGCTGTCATAGCCTGCATGCAATCCCGCGTTCTCATATGCATCAAAGAAGAATGTGAGATAAGAATCTGTTTCTTTTGCCCAGGACTGAACAGCAGAAAGTTCTCCAGTATTCGTATAGAGAACCTTCCCTGGGGACTTGGGTCCTTTATCAGGAGAACTTAACAGCTTGGTTATACTGGATTGATCACTCTCTTCGAATTTTGGATATGATCCATATACTTCCCAGGTTGTAGAAACAAACATTCCCCGGTCACTGGTGAATCCGAGAGCAGGATTTCCCACCATCTGGTTTCCGGGAAAAAAGAAGAAAGGCGTCCAGAAAACGGGAACACGACCAAGATACAAGGCAGCGTCATGAACCATGAGATCCCCGCCTGAGAGGAAGCTTAACCGATCAGCCCTGATGGATGAGAGAGGGTCCTCTGAACGTGTGCCGATCTGCCCGTCCTGATAATATATTCCACCATCCGCGCCTTTATAAGTGATAAGGCTTCCCGAGGTATAGATACTGACATTTTCATCCTCACTGTTCTCACGATCACTCTTGGTTGTTGCCCCACTGATGGTCAGTGTCTCATCCGACCAATCAAAGGTAACGATGCTTCCTTCTATCGCTTGCAAGGCAGCATCAGCACCCCTATCCTCAAACAACACAGAACCTGAAGCGGTTAGCAAGGTATGGGAAAGGTCAATGAGCACATTCTGTGCCTTGAGCTGCTTGGGCTCCTGTTTTCCCTCACCTATAAACGAGACAATGACATCCCCTGAAAGCGTGAGAAGAGAGGAATCAGCATCTGTATGCATTATCCTTGCTTGCGTTACCTCAAGTCTGTAGGATTCCTCCTCCTTATCGAAGGTTATGCGACTATGCTCAATCGCATGATACTCGTACAGTGCTTCACGGATAGCAGCAGGGTCCTCTGCTTTGATACCCCTAAGCTCAGCCATCTCGATAAGCTCTTCTTCGCTGGCACGTTCGATACGCAAGGCAAGCAACAAGGAAGTATCTTGGGCATAGAGAAACTGGCTCCCTAAAATAAGTAGAGCCAGAATCATCAGTATTGGTAATCCGTGTTTCTCAACCTTTTTCATGCAACATCTGAGCTAAATAATACCCTGTGTGGGATTCCTTGCATAGTGCAAGTTGCTCAGGAGTTCCTGTTGCTACAACCATTCCACCACCATCCCCTCCTTCCGGGCCAAGGTCAATGAGGTGATCTGCTTGCATGATGACATCAAGGTTGTGCTCGATGAGTACTACCGTATTCCCAGCATCTACCAATCTATTCAGTACTTCCATCAACTTCTTGACATCTGCAAAGTGCAACCCTGTGGTTGGCTCATCCAGAACATATAACGTCTTGCCTGTCCCCACTTTAGAGAGTTCAAGGCTGAGTTTCACGCGTTGTGCTTCACCTCCGCTGAGGGTAAGGGCACTCTGCCCAAGTTTTACATACTCAAGGCCAACTGACTGAAGTGTGTCTATCTTTCGCTTAATCCTGGGAATTGCACTAAAGAACTCACTTGCCTCTTCTATGGTCATTTCCAAAACATCATGGATGTTCTTGCCTTTATAATGGACTGCCAGCGTTTCCTTGTTGAATCGTTTACCATGACATACATCACAGGTTACATAGACATCAGGCAGAAAGTTCATCTCTATCTTCAGGTTCCCATCTCCGTGGCAGTTCTCACATCTTCCTCCTGCAACATTGAAACTGAAACGGCCACTCTTGTATCCTTTAGCCTTACTCTCCGGCAAGGAGGCGAACAGTTCCCTGATAGCGGTAAAGACCCCTACATATGTAGCAGGATTGCTGCGTGGAGTACGTCCGATGGGGCTCTGGTCGATGTTGATCACCTTATCGATATGTCCAGCCCCACTGATATCACTGAAACCGTCATAATTCGCTTTTTTGTTCGCCATCTGGCGTTTCACTGCAGGAAGCAGGACTTCATTCAACAGGGAGCTCTTTCCACTTCCCGAAACACCGGTGAGTACAATAAGTTTTCCAAGGGGGAAATCAACATCCACTGACTTGAGATTATTCTTATTGGCGCCTTTCAAGCTGATCACTTTCCCAGAACCTTTGCGTCTTTTGGATGGGATGGCCATGGATAAGGTCCCCGCAAGGTACTGTCCGGTGATGCTTTCAGGATTATGTTCCACTTCCTCAGGTCTTCCCTCAGCTATGATATACCCGCCATGGACACCTGCTCCCGGTCCAAGGTCAACCAGGTAGTCAGCCTCTCTGATGGTAGCTTCATCATGTTCAACCACCAGTACAGTATTGCCGATATCACGCAAATGTTTGAGTGTATCGATGAGCTTCTGATTATCCCTTTGATGTAATCCTATGGACGGCTCGTCCAATACATAGAGTACACCACTAAGTGCAGATCCAATTTGGGTTGCAAGACGGATACGTTGTGCTTCTCCTCCACTGAGGGTGGCACTGCTTCTGTCGAGTGTCAGATAGTCAAGGCCGACATTTCTAAGGAATGTAAGCCTGCTCCTGATTTCCTTGAGTACCTGATTGGAAATCATGATCTCCTGATCACTTAAGGTGAGGTCATTGAAGAAAGCGTGCGCCTTCTTAACAGAGAGGCGGGTTGCTTCCATGATATTCATATCATGGATTGTCACGGCTAGCGCTTCTTGACGTAGACGATCGCCATGACAGACCGGGCATACCTTGGTTGTCTGGAAACTGTTCATCCACATCTTTATCTGCATACTGTTGGTTTCATAGTACCTACGTTGCAGATCAGGGATGATGCCGGGGAATGGTTTTTCAACCCGATACGTCTGATTACTCTTCTCTCGCTCGTACTCAACAAATACTCGTTCCTTGGTACCATAAAGCAATGCATTGATGGTATCCTCAGGCAGTTTGCTGAATGGGGTATCAAGGGTAAAATGTAAGTGCTTGGCAAGTGCTTCAACCAGAGACCTGGACCATTTTGCATCAGGGTTCATCGTGGCAATGGCACCTTTATTGAAGCTTTTTGAATAGTCAGGGATAATGAGGTCAGGGTCAAACTCTGTTTTGATCCCCAGTCCATTACACTCTGGACAAGCTCCATAGGGATTGTTGAAACTGAACAATCGTGGTTCGAGATCAGGTAGGGTAATGCCGCAATGCGGGCAACTGTTACGCTCACTGAATACCTCTTCGTAACTTTCTTCCCCGTTTTCCCCGAGAAAAGTCACTTTCACAAGACCCTGCGTCATCTCGTTTGAGGTCTCGATACTGGAGGCAAGCCTGGATCGGATATCCCTGCTGAGAATCAAGCGATCAACTACAATATCGATGGAGTGCTTGAATTGCTTTTCCAAGACAATCTGCTCATCAAGATTGAGCATTTTTCCATCAACCTTTACCCTCTGGAATCCTGCTGTACGGGCATCCTCAAAAACTTTCTTGAACTCCCCTTTTCTTCCAATAGCAACTGGGGCGCTTACAATAATCCTAGTACCATCCTCTGCCTTGAAAATTGCATCAATGATCTGATCTACGCTCATCTCACTGATTTCTCGACCGCAGACATGACAGTGTGGTTTCCCTACTCTTGCCCACAACAGTCTGAAATAGTCATATATTTCAGTGACGGTACCAACGGTTGAACGAGGATTACGATGTGTTGATTTTTGCTCGATTGCAATTGCCGGGCTGAGCCCTTCCATATAATCCACATCAGGCTTGTCCAATTTATCAAGAAACATCCTGGCGTAAGAACTCAGACTTTCTACATAGCGTCTCTGACCCTCGGCAAAAATGGTGTCAAAAGCCAAGGAGCTCTTTCCACTTCCAGAGAGACCACTGATAACGATCAACTGATCTTTTTTCAATTCCAAGTCGATGTTTTTTAGGTTGTGCTCCCTGGCACCCTTTATTATCAACGTATTATGCATGTTCTATCGCTTCCAACAAAGCAGCCTTTGCTTCCTGCTGCGTTACTTTTTTCACCAATTTCCCTTTCTCATAGAGAAATATACTATTACCTAGACCAGTTATTGCCAGATCGGCTGCCTTTGCCTCACCCGGACCATTGACCTGGCATCCCATGATGGCAACAGTCAAATCTTTGTCGATGGTGAGGAGATCTTGTTCTACGGATGCCAGGAATCCCTGGGAATCGAAACTATGCCTACCACAACGAGGGCAACTCACAATCCTGATGCCTTTCTTTCTCATCCCCAAGGTTCTCAGCAGTTCAACACCTGCCTGTACTTCGCTCTCAATATCACCGGTTATGCTGATGCGTAGGGTATTACCGATTCCCTCGCTGAGAAGTTGACCCAATGCCCATGTAGAACGAGTTACTGCTGATATTACCGAACCAGCTTCTGTAACTCCAAGATGTAGTGGGTAGGGACACTGCGAAGCAAACAGACGATTTGCTTTCATGGTAAGCTCTGTGTCACTTGCTTTCAGGGAGACTACTGTGTTGGTAAATCCCCATTGCTCAAACCATGATAGGTACTCAAGAGCAGTATTGGTCATCAAGACTTCCGCAGGATCATTTCCACGTGGTAAGGATCCACTATTTAGGCCTATACGAATGGCTCTGCCTTGATCCTTTGCGCTCTTCACCACCTCTTCAACTTTCCATTTTGCGCCGATATTACCTGGATTGATCCTAATCTTGTGTGCTCCACATGATAGTGCATCCAATGCTAGTTTGTAGTCAAAATGTATATCGGCAACAACTGGTATTGGACTCTTCTCACAAAGATACCTAAACGCATCATGATCCTCAAAAGAAGGGTAAGAGAAACGAATAACATCGCATCCCATTGCGTTGAGTTTCCCAATCCTGCGAATCAACTCCTCCAGTGCTTCTATTTCATGGGGAATTGCACTGTCATACATTGTTTGCACAAGTACTGGTAGACCGCGTCCGATAAGGCTATTTCCGATATATACCTGTAGATCTCCTGTCATCCTATGCTCCTCTCAGTCATACACATAGTATTCGTACGATATTACTACACATTTGTAAAGCCTATTAGCTCTCATCCAGAACAATTAGCAGATGTTTTACTTTCGTGGGACCTTCCTCTCCCTGTATCCCATAGGAGAAGGGCTCTCCCGGCATAAAAGCTGTAAAGGTTCCTTCTTCAGATCGAATAACATCGGTAACCTGACTGTCTGGGATGGATATGAATCCATTTTCATCCTTCGCCCCTTCCTGATCCTTTCTCCTGTATGTAGTAACGAGCAACTCACTACCCTGCAAGGTAAGCACAACACATACCCTTGATGGATGTACCATGAAGGTACCTCCAAAGGGAGCTGTATTGGATTGAGAGAACTTTACTTGCAAGCCTTCGATTGAAGTACTTGCTGTATCGAGCATTGCCACTTGTTGCAGATGTGGTATTGCCGGCGCATAAAACGTGAGTTGGTCAATCGTGTCGTGTATCATAGTCTGCCCAGAATATACCCAATTCAAACATCTTACAAGAATAGGCAAAGGGGCCTTTACATTTAAATTGTTAACAACTATATTGAGGTCAAGGAGAATGTTTACATGGAAAACACCATTATCAATAGCATGAAAAAAAGACGCACAATCTATAATCTGGGAAAAGAACTTCCCGTTATGAAATCAACACTGGAGGATGCTGTTCGAGGAGTAATCAAATATGCTCCATCTGCATTCAACTCACAAACAAGCAGAGCTGTCATTTTGTATGATGAAAACCACGATTGGCTTTGGGATCTAATACTCTCCAAACTTGTTGCGATGATAGAAGATCCTGAGCAGAAAAAGCAGACGGAAGAAAAAATTGCTGGATTCAAGGCAGCTTCTGGAACCATTATGTTCTTTGAAGAGATGGCTACCATCCGCAGTCTTCAGGAACAGATGCCACTCTACAGCGAGAATTTCGCGCTCTGGAGTCATCATGGAACAGGTATGGCACAGTTCTCTGTATGGACGGTACTTGCTGAGCTTGGAGTTGGTGCCAGCTTGCAGCACTATGGAAATCTCATTGAGGAAGAGGTACTTGCACATTTCGACCTCCCCTCTTCTTGGTCTCTGATTGCACAAATGCCTTTCGGCTCGATCAAAAAAGATCCCGGTGATAAGGATTTCCTTCCCAGCGAGGAACGGGTAAGGGTTATCGCATAATTATACCTGATAAGGGGGTGGAGCCTTGTCTCCCCCCCTTTTTCTCAATACGCTTATACCATGAGTACTATACTATCTTTGACATATGAAAGCCCCCTGGGCACCCTAAAACTAACTAGTAACAAGGATGCTTTGCTGGGGCTTTCATTCATCTCTGAAATAAGAGAAAAACAAGAAAGCAATCCTGTCTTGGAGATGACAATTCAACAATTGGATGCATACTTCAAAGGAACCTTACAAAAATTTTCGGTTCCCATGGAACTGCACGGTACTGCCTTCCAGAAAACAGTTTGGGAAGCTCTTTGTACAATACCCTATGGGACTGTGGTCAGTTATCAGGATATTGCAATTGCCATCGGCAATCCTAAGGCTGTACGTGCTGTGGGGATGGCTAACAACAAGAACCCCATCAGCATTATCATTCCCTGCCACCGGGTTATCGGTAAGCAGGGATCACTCACAGGGTATGCAGGTGGACTGGATAAGAAGCAGTGGCTTCTCTGTCATGAACGAGAAAACCAGGATAATAACCTACAAGAATAGCGCAACCGGTGAAATTCACGATTGTCATGATTACTAGAAGCTGCTTGTTTCAAGTCTGTAAGGTTATTCAAATTCTTATGAGAGAGAAAACCTTAGCAAGTTCCATGATTGTTTTGGTGCAAGATACTGATCCTTTGCCACCTTATTTAGAACAGGTATAATTCTATCTGGGTTATCCTTATTGTTGCTAGCTTTCAAATCTCGATGGTGTAGAACGATGTGCTCGATAAGATTTAGTTGTTGCCCAAACCCTACCGTATCAAGGTTCAGAGTCAGTTCTTCATTCAGACTCCTGTTTACCACGAATAGGTCAAGTTCCTGTTCTTTCTCATGATACACAAGCACTGCATCTGCATAGGGTACCTCTCCATAATGATGGTTTTCATAGGTTGGCACATCCAATCGGATATCCAGTACCTCTCCCCTACCATACTTTGATGCATAATAGAACGGCCAGTAGATGGTTTGAGCCCAACTTGGTCCCCCATCTTCGGTCATGATCGGTGCAATCACATTCACTAACTGGGCAAGACATGCAACCTTCACCCGATCACAGTGTTTAAGCAAACTGTTGAGTAGACACCCAACCACCAAAGCGTCCTCAAAGGTATATATATCTTCCAGCAGATGTTTCCCAACTTTCCAGTCAGGTTCTGCTTTGTCCTGCTCATTGGAATGAAACCAAACATTCCATTCATCAAATGAGAGATACATGGTTTTTGAAGAGCGTTTTTTTGCTTGCACGTAATCACATACATGTACGACAGTTTCTATGAATTCATCCATTCTCTTACTTGAAGCAAGGAATGTCTCTGCATCATTCTCATCATTTCTGAAGTACATATGTAGCGACAGGTAGTCAGCAATATCCCATGTATGCTCAAGTACGGTCTCTTCCCATGCGGGGAATGTAGGCATATCACTATTGCTGGACCCACAAGCTACCAGCTCGAGGCTGGGATCATAGAGCTTTAAAGCCTTTCCTACCTCTGATGCGAGACGCCCATACTCCTCGGCTGTCTTATGACCAACTTGCCAAGGTCCATCCATTTCATTACCAAGGCACCACATCTTGATATCATAAGGAGCCTCTGATCCATGACTCTTTCTTAGTTCACTTAATGCAGTTCCTCCTGGGTGGTTACAGTACTCGACCAAGTCCTTTGCCTCATCAATACCGCGGGTACCCAGGTTAAGTGCCATCATTGGTTCCGTGCCAACTTTCTGACACCAATCCATAAACTCCTTAATGCCAAATGTATTGGGATCCAATGCTTTCCAGGCAAGGTCAAGCCGTACTGGTCTTTCTTCTATAGGGCCAACAGAGTCTTCCCAACGATGGTTGGATACATAGTTGCCACCAGGAAATCTAACCATGGGAACATCAAGATCCTTGACGAGTTTCATGACATCAGTACGTAGTCCATTCTCATCAGAGAGTGGATGATCCTTTTCATAGATACCTCCATATACACATCGACCCAATTGCTCGACGAAGGAACTGAACAACCGCTTGTCTGCTGTTCCGATTACACAATGTTTAGAAGCATGTACTGTACATTTCACGTAGGTTTCTCCTGTTATATCAACCTTTTACCCCACCGCTGGTAAGACCAGCGATAAAATAGCGTTGGAAAAATATGAATATGATGATAATTGGTAGTGTTGCTGCCAGAGCCCCAATCAACAGAAGGTCATAAGCGCTGTTGTAAGGTGTTAGCAAAGTATTTAAACCAATGGGTAAAGTAAACTTTTGGCCATCACGCAGCACAATCAGTGGCCAGAGAAAGTTATTCCAACTCTGCATGGACATAAATATTGCCATTGCAGAAAAGGCAGGGGGCATGATCGGTACAACAATTTTAAAGAAAATTGCATATTCATTTAATCCATCAACTCGACCTGCATCAACTAAGTCACGAGGAATACCATCTATGAATTGTTTAAAGAAAAAAATGGCAAATGGTGATACTACTAATGGCAAAATAACTCCCCAAAAAGTATCAATCAATTTGATAGTAATCATTAGTTTATATAGGGGAAGAATGAGTATCTGAATAGGTACCAACATTAGGAAAATCACCATAGTTGTAACAATTTTTCTACCTTTAAAAGTATATATTGATAGACCGTATGCAACAAATGAACTTAAGAACAGGGCTAAACTAGTTTGCAGTACTAGTAACAACAGACTGTTTTTAAACCAGATGAAATATATACCATCTCGTATTGTATAAAGGCCCTTAACGGTATTTAAGTTCAACCCGGTTGGAATCAAAGTATTTAAGGTTATTCCATATCTAAGAAGATCTCTGCCAGGACGAAAAGCTGCCAGTAATAGTGAATAAAGCGGAACAATATATACTAAGCACAATACTACTAAAACTAAATGTTTCATGAATTTATTAAGAGATAGATGCTTATTTATACTTATCATTTCTTGTCCTCAGTTTTAAAGAAACCAAATATTTTCAAGTAAGATATACTAATGGTGAATACAATTACCAGAAGCACAATACCAATAGAGCTGGCCATACCCATCTCACCCTCTTGGAATCCCTTCTTATATAAATAACCAACAATTGTTAGGCCTACATTGTTAGGTGAAGCTGTCCCTGACCATAGAATATAACTTTCTTCAAACATAGCCAGTCCACCAAAAATGGAGATAGTGGTAACAAAGATAGTCGTGCTTTTTAGTAATGGTATGGTAATTCTCCAGAGCTTTTGTAAAGGGGAGGCTCCATCAATATCTGCAGCCTCATAGAGTTCATCTGGAATTGCCTGCAATCCCGAGAGGAAGTAGATGATATTCACACCTACCCAACGCCAGAGTGCTAAAATGAGAAGTAAAATCATCGCCTGAGTAGGACCCCCAAGCAGCCACTGTCGTGGTTCTGCTCCTAAAGCGATGGCAATAGTATTTATAATGCTTTTATTGCTGGATGCAAATAACAAGCGCATAATTGTTCCTGCAACTACGACAGATATCAACGTGGGCACATACAATATCGAACGATATAGTGTGTTAACCGTCTTGTTTCCATTGTTAAGCCATACAGAAAGCAACAAAGGAATTGGTATAAGCAAGGCTATTGTATACACTGTATAGCGAAAGCTGTTTTTCAATGCAACTTTGAATTCTGGATTACTAAGTTTCTGATAATTTTCAAGCCCAATAAATTCTACTTGGCCTGGATAGACTTGTTGGAACCCCATGATGATCGTGCTAATGATGGGATACAAGTAAAAAATAAGAAACGACGCAATAAAAGGGAAAATGAAGACATATGGTGTAATTCTTGTTGAGCTAATCGTTTGTTTAAGCTTCATTTACACCTCCTTAATATAAGTATACAAGGATACGCCAATTATTTGGCGTATCCTTTAAAACAAGTATCCAATTAACGTGCTAGTTCAGCACCTTCTCTCAAGGCCTCCGCAGGACTCTTGGTCTGCTGTTGCAATGCCTGAATCATAACAGAGGAATTGATTCGGTCAATGACTGCAGGAAGTTTTTCCTTGACATTGACACTATTAATCTCATCCTTGATCTCCAGCAACATACCGAAAATTGAGTCATTCTGGTAGTACTCAGTAAACTTATTGGAAGCGTTCATCCGAGGATTATCCCAGACATCCCAACGAGGAGGATCAAATCCAAGATCTTCCCAGATTACCAAATTTCCTTCTTCAGATCCCTTTGCAAACATCAAGAAATCCTTAGCCAGTTCAACGTCTCTAGCCTGATTGGTAACAGAGGTTCCGGTACCACCCATGCCTGCTGAACGCTTACCATCAGGAGTCCATCTAGGCATCGGAAGAATCAAAATCTTTCCAGAAAGGTCTGGCATATAATCAGTAAATCTATTCATGTACCACATCGGCATCCACATCGAAGCAGCACCACCATCGTTCATAAAACCATAGTACTCTTCTGCATGATGGTTTCCACCAGGAGCAGCCACGGCTACACCGCTGTCCAACAATTCCTTGAGATACTCAAGGGTCTTGATGTTGGTCTCGTTATCAAGAATTACATTTCCATCAGCATCAACAAGATCAGAACCACGTTCAGCAATCATGGGCCAAAAAGACCACTGACCATTCACTTCAACTGTAGCCATGGGCTTGCCGGTTTTCTGCTTCACGATTTTACCTGCTTCCATGTAGTCATCCCATGTCTTGATGTCATAAGGATCAATTCCTGCAGCATCCAAAATCTCTGTGTTGTAGAAAATAACAGATGCACCAACGTGGAATGGAAGACCATAATTCTGGCCATCCTTGCTATAGATGTCGAGACGTGCAGTGACAAATTTGTCACGTACTGGATCAATAACATCATTCAAAGGAATAAGCTGAACATTACCTTTGAGGAAGTTAGGATACTTTCCAATCTCAATATCGACCATGTCAGGTGCTCCAGTACCAGCCTGAAGGGATACCAACAGCTTGGTATGCATATCCTCGAACGGTAATACTTCAGGTTTAAAGATTATCTTTCTGTCAGGATTCTCTTCATTCCACAATTTTGCCATCTTTTCATAGAAACTCATGTGGAGATCCTGGAATGTCCAGAAGGACAATTCTGTTCCTTCTTGTGAAGAAGCAGCCTGTTCCTTGTCACCCGCTGCAAATACCATACCGACCATACAGGTGATCAGTAACAATAACAATAAAAGTCTTTTCATAATTCACTCCTTTTTATATAGCAACAATTCAAATATGAATTGTTAACTTTTCAATTTCTAAATACATCATTTAAAGGTTATTTCTATCTCCTTATATCGAATAAGCAGACATATATAAACTCAATAATACATTGAATTATAATATCAAAAAATCTGATGTATACCCAATTATATGTTGGTTAATAGTAACTGTCAACAAATATATCACATAATACACAACAATAGAGCTATGAAATCTATGTATATCAAGTAAGATGATTTACATATTGTTATAAATACAATATTATGATACTTTCTAGATACATAATAATAGAGGACACGCAATGCAAGGTAGAATAATGATTATCAATCCGAATACGGATATGGATGTCTTGAAAGGTTTAGCCTCTCCTGTACGTGTAAGTATACTTAACGAGCTACGTAAAGGCGAAAAAAATGTAAACGAACTCTCTAGCATTCTCAACCTTCCTCAATCCACGGTTGCCACAAATATCATGACACTTGAGAAAGCCAATCTTATAGAAATTGATATTCGAAAGGCTACCAAGGGAAATCAGAAAGTATGTAGAAATATATACGATGAATATGTGATCAATCTAGGAAACAAAGAAGAGAGCAATGATGAAGTGGTAACAGTAGAGATGCCAGTAGGGTTATTCATTGAATATAATGTTTCAGCCCCATGTGGTATGTGTACCACCGAGAAAATTGTTGGCTATCTTGATACCCCTGAATCATTTCTTGAACCTGAAAGAATTAAAGCTGGACTGCTTTGGTTTGAAAAAGGATATGTAAAATATCAATTCCCTAATAACTCATACAACAAGAAGAAAGCAGTCAAAAAGCTTGAGATTGTTGTTGAACTTTCTTCTGAAATTCCTGGCACCAATCCTAAATGGCTTAGTGATATCACCCTTTCTATTAATGAACACGAAGTGGGAACATGGACAAGCCCTGGAGATTTTGGGGATAAAAGAGGGACCTTCACCCCTGAATGGTGGAAGCTCAAAGGCTCTCAATATGGTTTGTTGAAAACATGGACTGTAACAGATGAAGGTTCTTTTGTGGATGGCATGAAGATTTCTGATCTAAAAATCAAAGATCTAGCACTTAATACCCACCATTCAATAAAAGCGTGTTTTGCTGTAAAGGAAGATGCGGAGAATGTAGGTGGGATTAACATCTTTGGACATGGTTTTGGTAACTATAGCCATGACATTCTCTTGAATCTCTATTTTTAAATATTATTATTTACTATCATAGAATTTATTGCATAATGGACACCCGTTTGGGTGTCCATCTCTATTGTGAACCGTTGTTCGGTAATCTGCTTATTGCAAGGCAAGCAAACTGAAGACCAAGGTGAAGAGAGCAACTGTTTCAACAATACCGATAACGATAAAGTAGTTGGCAGTACCCTTTCCAGTCTCAGCAAGTGCATCACATGCGCAGGCTGCAGTCTTTCCCTGCATCCATGCAGAGAGTCCGATAGCTGCACCACCGAATACACCAACGCCCAATGCCAGGGTTGAAGAGGCCCCTGCAGCAATGGCTGCAGCAATGAAGTTCATCAAGAGGAACCCGTAAATGGTCTGGGTAAGCGGAGCACCGGCAAATGCAACCATGATGAACGGAGCAGGTTTACCGTTCGCGTAGCACTTCTTCCAACCACCAACTGCTGCCTGGGCAGCAGCGCCAGCACCAAGTCCCGACCCAAGAGCCGAGAGAGCCAATGCACATGCCAATCCAATAAATTCCAAGTTTCCCATGTGTTTCTCCTTAGTTGTTACCAAACAACGATCAGTTTTCTTCCACCGTTTGCGTAAACGGTTCATATGCGATTCCAGTCCACTCCATGCCGAGCTGACCGGAGAACTCCAAAAGATTCAGGCGCACACCGTGCACCACGACACTCAGCAATCCCATCACAATATTGAGGGAGTGCCCGATTACCAGAACCAAGATTCCAGCAACGAGTGCAAACCCACTAAGCATTCCACCTGCCATACTGTTGAAACTCTGTGCAATAGCAACAGAAGCCATTCCAACAGCAAACAAACGGATATAACTCATGATATTTGAAAATGCGCTGATGGTATTAAGGAAGGTGGTGAAAAAACCACCCAACCCGCTGGCGAGGCCTTTCCCAAACTTGATACCAGGGCCTTGTGATCCAAAGAGAACCACCAACAGAAACCCTGCCCCTACTACAGAAGCAACATACATCATGTTTGCAGGTTCCCCGATGACCAGTTGCAATACCACAAAGTAAAGGGCCAGAATATCCATCAACCATCCGATATCGGCAACAAAGCTCAGGTCCTTCTTGGGAATCTTGTGGATTACATTGAGAATGCAAGCCAAGCTCAGTTGGACCGTTCCAATGATGAAACAGAACTTCATGACCGTATTCTGAGCTGTATTGGCAGTCAAACCAAAAAGTTCAGGATAGTTTGATATGGATGGAATAACCAGGGTCTGAAGGAATGGCACTGCCATAAGTATTTCCTTTGAGCCGAACCAGGTACCTGTCAAGGACCCCCATACAATTGTAGCGATACTCAGTACATAGAGCAACATGACCATGGTATTCGCTTGCTTGGCTTTTGCGTGTAAAAGAACAGCAGTCGCCATGAAGATAATGCCATAACCTGCATCCCCGATGATCATCGCAAAGAACAAGGTAAAGAACAACAGGAACCAGGTACTGACATCATTCTCACGATAGCCAGGAACAGTGCCAAGAATATCAAACACTGGCTTGATAATTCCCACTCCCTTAGGGTATTTGATCAAAGTTGGCGGAGTGTCCTCTTCTGTTACATCATCCAACTGGTATGCCCAGCCCTTTTGCTTGGCGAGGGATATGAAGTCATTAGCCTTGGTCTCTGGGAGGTAGCCTGAGAGCCAGACAAGGTCCTCTCCCCCTTCAAGCTGTTCCCCAACCTCCTCAAAGCGCATTGCCATCTCAAGCTTTTTCAATTGGAACGAGAAAGCATCAAGATAAGTACCTGCCTCCTTGAGAGATTTGACTACATCCTTCAGGCGATCCTCATCTGAAGCCTTTCTCTTCTGTAGAAAGCCAAGACCATGTTCACTGAGAGTAAAGGGTTTTGCTGGAACGGATGAGTCGAGGGTTTCTCCTATGGTTGCAATGGCCATCTGACCAGCAACAGGAGAGAGCTCAATATATTGGATTGACGAATCCAGGTTCTTCAGGTCTTTCTTGGAAAGGGTATAGAAATGCAACGTGATCCCTTCTCGGGACAGTTGCCTCACTTCCTCTGGGTCGAAATCACCCCACTCCTTCAGCTCCTCAATCTGAGCTGAGTCAGCCTTTATTTCCTCTACGAGGTCATCTCTTGTCTCCAATAGTCCTTGATAGCGTTCAAGAAGCTCATAAAACACTTCATCAGAGACCTCACTCTGGGAAGGCATATGCTTTTTGTCTTGCAGATCAAGAATGACATTCCGTAAGCCGTATATTTGGTCATAACGCTTTTGAAGCTGTTCTATCTTTTGACTCTGGACCTGTTCACTGGTTATATGGAGCAGACCACCTTTTCTGAGATCCCTGAGCATGGAACGGCCATTATGTGCCTGAACGACGATGTAGGCCTTTTTCATTGGTACAATCATCTCATGCCCCCTGCATCAGCTTTTTCTTGGCGATCTTACCACGGACTACAGCAGCAGTCTGCTGGTCACCCAGGTAAATGGCAATACGACGGATATTATCCTTTGCCTCAGGTATCTTCACCTTCTCGAAAAGGTTCACCCGTTGACTGGTGGTTCTCAACTCTTTTTCAAGGAGTCTCACCTGTTGTTCCAGCGTTGCAATCAAGGCATCATAACGAGCCAAGTCACGAAGGCTCTCCAATCCCTTGTCTACCCAAAGAGGATAGTCAGCAAGATCATAGGAGATGGGGACAAAGGTCAGTTCCTTGAATACAGGAATGGTCACACCGGCAATATTGCCTTTTGCTTTAACCACCTTGTCTATCTTGATGAGCTTTTCAACCTTCAGTTCAGAAGCGAATGCGGTATTCTCATGATACACAGCAATCCACGTCTGCATGTCCTGAACGAGCGCCTCCTGCTTTTTCTTCAGTGAAGCCACCTCAGCAGAAATTTGCCTGATGACCATCTGCAACTGTTGTTTTTTCAGTTGCAGTGTTGGCAGATACCGCTGGTATTGCTTCAATCTGTCCTTCTGGAGTTTCTGTTCGTTCTTGGTCAGTTTGACGGCCATCTCGACTCCTTAGTCATTCAACTTCTTGGGCCAGCGACTCAGGATCAAATCACTCTTTAATCCTGTTTCATTTGGCTCGAAACAGTCACTGAGAATCTCCCATCCCAAGTCCAGTGCTCCCTCAAGTGGGATATTTACACTCAGATCCATCAATTTGCTTTCAAACAATCGACCATACTTGAGTAGTTTCTCATCCCAATCGGTCATATTAAAGCCCATCGATTTCTTTTCCAGTGACTCCTTGTATGATGCATACAGTTTGATCATACCATCCATCAAAGCACGGTGGTCGTCCCTGGTATCCTTGTTGACCTGTTGCTTGAGTCGACTCAACGACCCAAATGGCTCAATCCTGCCACCCTTCAGGTAATACTGACCTTCGGTGATATACCCGGTATTATCAGGAACCGGGTGCGTGACATCATCACCAGGCATGGTGGTTACCGCAAGAATGGTTACAGAGCCTGCACCTTCAAAGTCAACTGCCTTCTCATATCGTGAGGCAAGGGAACTGTAGAGGTCACCTGGATATCCTCGGTTTGAAGGCACCTGGTCCATGGTAATGGCCATTTCTTTCATGGAGTCAGCAAAGTTGGTCATATCTGTTAGCAGTACAAGTACCTTCTTGCCATCCTGTGCAAAACGCTCAGCAACAGCAAGGGCCATATCAGGGACCAACATACATTCAACGGTTGGGTCACTTGCAGTATGAATGAACATAATCGTACGACTCATAGCACCACTACTCTCCAAGGTATCCTTGAAGAAGAGATAGTCATCATACTTGAGACCCATGCCTCCAAGTACAATCAGGTCAACTTCAGCCTGCATGGCGATTCTTGCAAGCAGTGGGTTGTAAGGCTCCCCACTTACACTGAAAATGGGAAGCTTCTGACTTTCAACCAAGGTATTGAACACATCGATCATCGGGATACCCGTTCTGATCATGTTACGAGGGATGATACGCTTTGCTGGATTTACCGCTGGACCACCGATATCGATCATATTGTCTGACAGAGAAGGTCCATTGTCACGGGGATTGCCGGTACCATCAAATACACGACCGAGAAGGTTCTCAGTATACGAGACACGCATCGGAACGCCAAGGAATCGCACCTGATCACCGGTAGATATTCCCTGTGCTCCGCTGAACACCTGCAAAGAGACCAGATCATCATCAAGTTTGATTACACTCGCATAGCTCTGTTCACCTTCAGAGGTGACAATGGCGAGCTCACTGTTGCTTACCCCGACGGCACGTACGGTGATGACGTTTCCTACAATGGATTCAATTTTTGAATAGACTTTCTGCATCTGCAACCCCTTAGATCAACTGCTCAGCGTCAGGATCAACACTACGTTGTTTACCCTGGTACAGGGCAAGAATCTCCCCTTCTATCTGTGTGAAGCGTTCGCTCTTGGTTTCCACATTGTTCCAGTCAAGGAACTTCTGCCTAAGCGTGTTAAAGAAGGAACGCACGTGTTTCTTATCCTCTAGATCAAACTCAGTCGCTAGCACCTTGAACAGTACCTCAAAGGTATGTTTCTGTCTTTCAGGTGGGACCGAAGCATCAACTGGGTCAAAGGAGTTCTGCTGTAGGTAAAAAGCATCAATCAATTCACTCTTCTGGTAGGTGATATAATCAGAGACTGAGGTCCCTTCTTCACCAACAACCTTCATCATCTGGTTGACCTCATTACCCCTTCTCAGGATATTGCGGGCATACTCGACCTTTGCCTGTTTGATGATACCCTCATACTTCGACCAGGAAGTGAGCGGATCGATTGCAGGATATTTACGTGCATCACTGCGTTCACGACTCAATCCGTGGAAAGCTCCAACAACCTTGAGTGTAGCCTGTGTTACCGGCTCCTCAAAGTTACCACCAGCAGGACTGACAGTTCCTCCGATGGTTACCGATCCAATACGACCATCACGTAGACGTACCTTTCCAGCTCTCTCATAGAACTCTGCAATACGGCTCTCAAGATAGGCAGGGAATGCCTCTTCACCTGGGATCTCTTCAAGACGACCACTCATCTCACGCATTGCCTGTGCCCATCGGCTGGTGGAATCAGCCAAGAGCAGTACACTGAGTCCCATTTGCCTGTAGTACTCAGCAAGCGTTACTGCGGTGTATACGGAAGCCTCACGGCTTGCTACCGGCATGGAAGAGGTATTACAGATGATAATGGTGCGTTCCATCAGAGAACGACCGGTCTTCGGGTCTACAAGCTCAGGGAACTCCTTGAGAACTTCTACTACTTCACCGGCTCTCTCTCCGCATGCAGCGATAATTACAATATCGACATCTGCATTACGGCTGGTCATATGCTGGAGAACAGTCTTTCCTGCACCAAAAGGACCAGGGGTACAGTAGGTACCACCCTTTGCAACAGGAAGGAAGGTGTCAATGATCCTGATTTTGGTCACCAGGGTCTCATCGGGGCGCAATCGTTCCTCATAGAGTTTGATGGCTTTCTTGACCGGCCAAGTGAAAATCATGGAGAGGTCTTTCTTGTTACCTTTTGCATCCTCTACTGTACAAATGGTATCACGCACGCCATAGCTACCCTTTTCCTTGATGCTTACCACTTCCCAATCAGTATCATTGAGATTGAATGGAATCATGATCTGGTGGGTGAACAGGCCTTCTGGGACAGTACCGAATGTATCGCCGGGGCGGAGCTTGTCTCCCACCTTTGCAACTGGGGTGAAATCCCAATCATTGTTGGGAATTGCATCAAGGTACACCCCACGTTGGAGAAAGAACCCACACTGTTTTGCAAGTTCAGGAAGGGGGTTCTGCAAACCATCATAGATCTGCTGTAAGAGTCCAGGCCCCAAGGCAACACTCAACATTTCGCCGGAGAACTCAACTGTATCCCCAACGCGGATTCCACCAGTCATTTCGAAGACCTGTAGGGAAGCCGTATTCCCATTGATACGGATTACCTCACCCTTGAGGCGATCTTCACCAACATGGATATATCCGACTTCATTCTTTGCAATAGCACTGTCGAACTCGACTGTTACCATATTCCCGTTGACGCCTAAGACACGCCCACTTGTATTTGCCATATCCAACTCCACTAATTGTTCTCAATCTCAGTCTGAATATTGGAAAAGAGACGCTTGAACTCAGCGTTTCCTTCCTCTCGGGTAAAAAGACTTTTTCTTTGCAACATTTTCAGTTTCAACGCATACGAAAGAAGCCCCTCAATATCAAATATATGAAGAGCACTTAGGTCATCCAGATAGTTCCAATGCAGCCTTATCAGCAACATTTCTGCTTGTAATACGTCATCACTCGAAAGAGCCTGACGCACAGTATCACTGATTTTGGCTTCTTTATCCCCATCATTTCGGTAAGAAGGATCAGAGAGAGAAAGTTTCCTACTTCTTGCCTCAGTCAACTCTTTCTTTACCATACCAGCAAAATGTTGGTACTGAAAAAGAAAATGATGTGAGGATGCAACACCACTTACCGCCTGCTCCAAAAGCAGGTAGTGAGCCTTGCTTACCTGCTCTTTGCAGAGCGAAAGAAAGGTATCTGTTGTGAAGGGAAGCACTCCGTCATACCGTAAGGAAGGTAACGTTGCTACCAAATAATAGTAGGAAGCCACGACAACTCCTTATTGTTCCGCTTTGAAAACGATGTCTTGGATGGAAGGAGAAAGGAATGGACGAAGCAGTTCCGCAGTCTCCTCTGCACTGAAATCATAGAATGCCGAACCATCCTTCTCACTCACCCTAAAACCAGATCTTGCTGATGGTACTGCTTTGATCTCAAGACCTTTCTTGAGTTCATCACCCAATTCCTTTTTCAGGGATGTTGCAAGCTGATCGAAATCACTCTTGCTCAGCTGGAGTTCCTTTCCACCAATATCGGAAAGAGAAGAAACAACCTTGATAATTACATTGACAAGGTCCTTGCTGGAATAGGCTTTCTCAATATCAGTTGTAAGAATCCTGTCCAATTCTGCCTGTATGGCCTTCTTCAGGGAGAGCAGTACATCCCTGCTAGCCTGCTGAAGACTACTGATTGCACTCTGGTCCCGCGTCTGGATCTCTTTGTGAGCTTTCTCGATTTCCCGAGCAGCCTCTTTGCGGGCTTTCTCTACCAATGTTGCGGCCTCAGCCTTTGCATCAGCAATAATCTGATCAGCCTCTTTCTGGGCAGCCTCAATTCCATCCCTGCGGATGGAAGCAACCAAATCTTGAATCTGTTGAGCCATCTGAATTCCTACCTTGTACTTGAGTTCCAATAGGTCACGAAAAATTTGGATTCTGCCAATATACGCAAAATTTGCCAAACTGTAGGGAATTATCGTGCAATGAACATAAAATTTCAACCTATTTGTCAATTTTTGTCCATTTGGCTATATCTATTCCCCCATAGCCAAAAGAAATCACCGGAATTCTATACCCTTCCCGATATTTTTGCTAGGATGCTCCCATGAATATGCTTACAAGACATGCCCATCTCTATACCAAAGATAGTAAACGGGGGATTATCTGTATTGAGAATCTTCACGATGGGATGGTCCACCTTCAAATTAGTGAAAATATGGTAAAAGACATACAATCTATACGGTTCCGTCTTGATCTAGGAACATTTGAGCATGCAATTCTCCAGGATGCATATGAGCATATCGGTCTGGAAGTATTTTCCATAAAGGTATTGGTAACTGCTGATGAGGATGAAGACCTGGATGAACTGCTTGCTGAACAAGAGACTTTACTGCTATCGCAGGGCAAATTACTCTATTGAAGCATATATGGTGATATTCCTCTTACAGATGTACAAGGAGGAATATCATGTACGGGAGAATCCAGAAACATAGTACGGTAAGGCTCTTCAGCAATCCCCAGGAGGCCTATCGACTACTTGCACACTATTATCTGAAAGTTACAAATGCGGGGGGGTGTATTCTCGATTACCTATTACTGCCCCATTCAATTGACTTGTTGCTCTCCTTTCCCAATACCATGAACAATCTCATTGCAGTGGATTCCGCCCATCTGCTTCCACTCTTTGGTACATTGGGAGCAAGAGGGAAACACTACCCTTTCTCTGGTACCTATGAACTCTACCATGCAAGTCACTGTTTCTGTGAATTGGGAAAGGCAGGAACAATTGTCCTGCCTTTCAGCTTGGAATCTATTTTGCAGGTAAAGAAACGTGCTAGGATTTGCTCGCCTTCACCTTGTCTTTTTTGATCAGATTACGAACTCCTTGTATGGTTACTCGTATGGCATCCTCGGTATCGTGGAGCTTTGGGTTTTCCATACCCAGGAGTTCACGCTCCTGGTTACCCACCACGAAAAAATCACTACCACAGCGAACACCCAAGTGTGCAGCAACCACAAAGAGAGCAGCACTCTCCATCTCGCTTGCCAAGACACCAAGTCTTTTCCAAGCCTCCCATTTGTTTATCAGATCATAGCTGACAGGCATCAGGGAAGGATCATGCTGACCGTAGAAAGAGTCCTTGCATTGAACGACCCCCAGGTGACTCCTTTTTCCGAGTTGGTCGGCAGCCTCTTTCAATGCTGATACAACCTCAAAATTAGCCACCGCAGGAAATTCAATCGGAGCATACTCCCTGCTGGTTCCTTCCATTCTTACAGCAGCGGTAGCAATCACGACATCACCGCCCATTACTTCCAAGGCAATCCCTCCACAGGTACCCATACGGATGAATGTATCACTTCCGCATTTGAAGAGTTCTTCCATTGCAATGGAAGCAGAAGGACCTCCGATACCGGTGGAGGTAACAGATACCTTCTCCCCATCCAGAAACCCTGTATAGGTAACATATTCTCTGCTGTCAGCCACCAAAGACGCATCATCAAGATACTTTGCAATTAGTGGCACCCGCTTCGGATCACCAGGAAGAATAACATATCTACCTACATCACCCTCTTTAATATGCAAATGGTATTGAATACCTGTTCCGTTCATATAGTCTGACATAGATCCTCCCTCACAATTTCATGGTATCATCCACTGTATCTGGGCGCAAGCTGTCTCAGTACCCCATCTGCTTCAACATATCTGCAAGCACACGAAACCGCTCACCAAGTCGTTCTCCTTCCTGCGATAGGGCATCATTGAGTAGACGAATATCGGTATCAATCATTGGATTATCTGTGCAAACCTCGACGCTCATAGCGTCCCCCTGCAGCCCAATACGGTCAATGGTCTCTTGATCTGGATCGTAGAACTTAGGAAATCGATACGCATCCTGAAAATACAGATTGGTCCTACATATCAGGATTGCCAAGTCAAGTGCACGGGTAAGGGGAAGTTCTTCACTCTGGCGAGACCACTTCTCCCCAGTATAACGCCACACCTTAGCCGATGCTTCAACGCTGCCTCGGTCATTCCACTGAGCCAATCCAATTGAGAGACCTTTGGCATCACTCTCATTTGCCTGTTTCCCATCAACATGTTCATAGTTCGGTACCACGATAACGGGCTTGTGTTTCAAACTTGTAGGTATCTTCATATATTTATCTCCTTTGCGTGTGTATGGGTTTGTTTCATCATGGAGAGCAATGCTTCAAGGTCTGCTCGATAATCAGAAACATTCTCTTGATAATCAAGCTCTTCCAATATGGAAAACTCCAGAATAGAAGGCCCATGCTTGTCATAGCTATCCTGTAATGATGGATAGTTTGCCAGAGCCCCAACAGAAAGTCGGAAAAAGAGAGAGTTCTTGGTTGCCTGAAAATTGTTGCTTACCCCCAGATACTCCTGTGAAGTACTGGCATCAACCAAGAGAAATACACCCATTGGCGGTTTTTGCTCCTCATAAAGGGAACGAAGTTGTTTTTTATCCATAGAGTAACCTTTAGTAAATTACTAATTTAGTATACTCAGTAAAATGCCCTCTGTAAAGAGGGCGTGATCAACATTTCTAAAGTTGTACGTATGTTTTTCCCATACCTCCATCTTCAGGTGTGGCGAATCGAAACCCCTGTATCGAGCGATGCTTCTCCAGATATGAGGAAATTCCCTTGGAGAGAATTCCGTCCCCATATCCATGAATGACGGAAAATTGAGATACTCCATGAACCAGGCAGCTTTCAATCTGCTGTTCAAGGGAAGCGAGAGCTTCCTCTAAGGTATACCCTCTCAGGTCAAGCATCAGTTTAGGACGTGGAGTACTGCTATCATACGACACCAATATTTTTTTCTGTTGCTCCTTGATCGCTTGTAATTGCTTGCCCTCGAGCGTCATTCGCATCGATCCAATTGCAACAAGATACTTGTTCCTTCCCTGCTTCTTCAGGATTTTTCCCAATCGTTTTGATGTTCCACAAAGCACTTCCATGCCTTCACTGAACTCCTGTGGATTTTGTACCTCAATCGCTGAAAGTTCCTCTTCGCTTTGCTCAAGTAGGGTTCGTTCATCCTGCACCCTGTCCTCAAGGCTTTGTACATACGCTTTTACCTGTTTGCGTTTAGCCTTATCCAGTTCACCTTCCCTCATGGTCTTTACAAGGTTTTCCAACTCTTTTCGTTTTGCACTCATGAACCGGGCAAGCTCAGTTGTTTGTTCATCCTTGAGCTGCGCTTCTCTTTGACGTACACGAAGCTCCTTGAGCTGAAGTTGTTTCACTTCTTGCTGTAGCGTGTAATATCGTTTTTGGGTTTTTTCTTCCTGCCTCTCAAGCTCTTTCCGTTTTTCCTCAAGATCCTTGATGATGGAAGCAATCTGGACTGCTTCACTGCCAAGGTATTGTTCAGCTCGGGATATGACTTCCTCAGGGAGTTTCATGTATCGTGCTGTATCGATCGCGTGGCTCTCTCCAGGCAATCCTTGTATGACCCTGAAGGTAGGCATATGGGAGTGTTCGTTGAACTCCATTGAGGCATTGATCACTTCCTTCTTTGCATAGGCAAACTGTTTGAGCACTCCATGATGACTCGTTACCAATGTTAGTTTTGCTTTCTCCAAACAGAATTCAAGGACAGAGCGGGCTATTGCAGAACCTTCAACTGGATCAGTACCACTGCCAAGTTCATCGAGAATAATCAAACTTCTCTCACTCATGTTTCTGAGAATGTACCCAATCTGTTTCATGTGGCCACTGAACGTGGAGAGCTCTTCCTCAATCGACTGTTCGTCACCTATATCAGTAAACAGATTGTCAAATAAGGGCAGGCTGCTCCCCTCTTTTGCAGGAATGTATCCACAGTATTGATTAAGCAGTGCAAACAACCCAACAGTCTTGATCGTAACAGTCTTTCCACCCGCATTCGGACCGCTTATGACCACGGCCCTTACACCCTCTTCGAGCGTAATGGATATAGGAACAGCTTTTTTTCCCAGCAAAGGATGCCGGGCCAGCTCAAGGTTGCATCGGTTTGTCTTCAGGTCTGTGGCGGTGCAATGTGTGTCCAGAGCCCAAAGAGCAATAGAGAATATAGCATCAAGCATGCCAATACGTGTGGATAAAGCGTTCAGCTGCGTTCTGAGTGCTCTCGCACTACTGTTCAGTTCCCTGAGAATCTTGGCAATTTCCACGAGTATTTGGTTCTGTGCCATCATCACCGAATTGTTCATCTCAACAAGGGTATAGGGTTCCATGAACACGGTATTCCCTGAACTGGAACTGCTGGATACAAATCCTTGTACCTGGCTTCTCCGGTCGCTTCTTACGGGGATGACCAATCTTCCATCCCTCATTGCTTCCTGGTCAGTTTGCACTGCAGTAGGATTGCTCCTGATGAACTGGGCACAGAAACGGGATCGTTCACTCTTGGCTGCTTCCACCTGACGGAAGAGGGCACTTATCCTTGGATGTGTGTTTCTTACCTGACCACTCTCATCGAGTGTGCTCTCAGTTTGGTCAGCAAAAGCCACCAGTTCATGTGGCAACCCTTCTCCTAAGAGAGGGCTCAACACCAAAAAATATCCATCAGGATCCTGCACAGACTCCATATGCTTATAGAGATGCTCAGCACTACGGATATACCGCGCTAGATCAAGCAGTTCATACCCTTCTGCCCCTTGGGTAGGATCATCAAGAGATGAGAGCGTTTCCTGGATTGCAGGGAATGAGTGGATGATGAGTCTATCGGCACCTGAGAGCAGTTTCATTGCTGCTGAAACTTGTCTCTGACGTACGGTAAGCTCATCCTGTGTATCGATAAAAGGGAGCGTTTCAAGAACTTGCACACCTTCTGGTGCATGACTCATGCTCTGTATCTGTTGTAAAACCTGGAAGAACCCCAGTTCTTCAATACTCTTGTGATTCATCTCTCTCCATTCGTTTGACCCAGGATTTTGAACGGTCATTCTTTCCCATCCACTCAGGTTTCTTTTCATTGAGGGAAGCGAGCATCCTGAGATAGCTCTCGTATCTATCGTAGTGAATGAGATCCTGTTCCACTGCTTCCATCACCTTGCATCCAGGCTCTCCCTGATGCAGGCATCCTTCATACGTACATGAGCCTGCAAACTCCGCAAACTCAGGAAAAGCATCGCTTAATTCGTGGGGATCGGTGTGTGGGACGAGGAACTCCCTTACACCAGGCGTATCGGCAATCGTAAAATCTGGACCATGCAACAACAGAGCATGATTGGTGGTATGCCGACCACGATTATATTTATGTGAGATTTCACCTGTCTTCTGCTCTACTCCCAACAAACGGTTGATCAACGTGGATTTTCCAACCCCACTCTGTCCGACAAATGCCACTGTCTTACCTTTCAGAACCTGATGCAATCGATCAAGATTCTCTCCATTGGCAGCACTGACCGCCATCGTCTGATACCCAAGTTTACCGTAAAGGGAAAAGCGCTCATGTTCCTCCTCAGTGAGAAGGATGTCACTCTTGTTAAGGATGATCATGACCGGAGCTTTACGGGAGCAAGCTATTACCCGGTCAATGAATCGTGGTCTGAAAGGAGGACTTTCGACACTGCTTACACAGACGACCAAATCCATGTTGGCTACCACGGTCTGATTACATCCTTTCTTCGCATTCCAGCGCTGGAAACAGTTACGTCTATCGAGTCTTTCGGTGATCAGCCCCTCTCCCTCGTTGGTAACGACAAAAGATACCTGGTCCCCTACGGCTAGTGGATTGTACTCGTCGGTAACCTGGAACAACTGTTTTCCCTTGATACGGCAAAGATAGGAGTTCCCTTGAGACTCCACCGTGTAAATATTGTTGATTCCTCTGGTTATCAGGCCTGTTTGCATCTCTTTATAGCTCCCAGGTAGTACTGTATCTGCAAACGGGGCTCTTGACAACCAGATGGTATTTGATACTGTAATGCTATGTTCAGTTTTAAAACGTGCTCTCACCCACTCTGCCATACCTATGTATGCAATGAAGGCAACTATTGTTTTCGTCATAGCGAGAACCAAGACGAACTCTACCAGGATTGTCTTGATCGGCTAACAGGCAGAAATGATATTGTTGATTATTCGTTGACTGGTAGTGAGTTTGACAACCTCACCTTGGGAAAGAAAATCATTTCCGCTTCAAATATGGCATGGTGCACTTTTCGAGGTGTGGATTTCTCACAAGTCACCTTGCTTAACAGCTTTTTTGATTTTTGTCTCTTTGAAAAGTGCAAATTCAACAGTATCATCTCCCGCTACAGTGTATTTTCAGGTAGCAAGATGATCGATTGCGATTTCTCAGGTAGCATGATTATGCATACCAATTTCAGTGGAATCGATACACTGCGTTGTTCGTTTTGCGACTGTGACCTCTACTTTTCAACCTTCAATTCAAGTTTTCTCAGGGATACTGATTTTGAGGATTGCAACTTGAAGAAAGCAGACTTTGTATATACTGACAGGAGACGCGTCTCTTTCCGCTACTCCAATTGGGAGGAGGCACGCTTTTGAATATCTATCAGCATTTCTCAGTCGTAGGTTTCTGCAATACCTATTTGGTTGCCCGTAAGGAGGGCAGTGATGCCCTCTTGATCGACCCTGGACATGTGGATACGGAGTTGATCAACTTGATTGAGGCAAATAGGTACAAATTGAAACATGTACTGCTTACCCATCGACACCCTTCCCATACAGAGGGACTTGGCACCCTGAAGAAGATCTACGATGTGGAGGTCCATGCCTCAGCCTTTAGTAGCTATGAATTTCTCTATCATCCAATTGAGGATGCAGAAGTTCTTAATCTCTGTGGTTTGGAAATTGAGGTCATCCATATACCGGGTCACAGTTTGGACAGCATGGTATATAAAATCGATCATGCATTATTTACTGGCGATACGCTGCTTTGTGGTAGAATAGGATCAACACCCGGATACCGGGAGCAGGCTCTGCTTATCTCATCCATCAATCAGAAACTGATGACACTCGATGAGAACATCCTTCTCTTCCCAGGACATGGCACGGCAAGCAAGTTGAGAATCGAGCGTATGTTCAACCACGATCTTTTGCAGTTGGGCAAGATTGAGACCGAGCGCCAGAATTGGAGAGAGGATGAGTAGAGCGTACATAAGAGAGAAAACGTTCAGGCATTGCAGCAACGAAACGCAATCTCATTCCTTTTGATGGGCTGTCAAGTTCAAGAAGCAAGGCGTGCAACATCAAGGTCTGTCCATCATCCTTCCCATAAATGGGATCTCCGATGATTGGGTGTCCCTCCTTGCTTAGGTGGACCCTGATCTGGTGAGTTCGTCCTGTGTGGAGGGTAATCCTCAAGAGTGCAAACCCACGGTATTGTCTTAAAACCTGATATTCTGTCTTTGCATATCTACCTTCATCATCAGCACATGTTGTGAATTTCTTTCGGTCCTTGGGATCACGTTTCAGATGTTTCTCTATAATACCCTGTCTCTGCTTGAATACTCCTTTTACTAAGGCAATATAGATTTTCTTCGTGGTACGGTCCTTGAACTGTGCAGAAAGACTTCTATGGCTTACCCTGTTTCGGGCAATTACCAAGACACCGCTGGTGTCCTTATCCAAGCGATGCACAATGCCGGGACGAACTGCTGGACTGGAGAGGTCAACTTCATCCTCACTTGCTTCTTCATCCTGCAGTTCCTCACAGAACTGTTTGCCGTAGCGATGGACCAACGCATTGACCAAGGTATGTTCGGTATTACCATTTGCAGGGTGAACAACCATCCCTTGTTCCTTGTCGATCGCCAGAAGGTCCTCATCCTCATACAGGACGGTAAGTGGAATATCCTCCCCTTCAATTCCTTCAAAGAATGACTGGCTGAAGTGGATGCTTATACGGTCACCTTCCCTGACAAGTTTACTTTTCTTGCTTGTTTTGCCATTGAGCTCAATCGTTGTGTCTGATTCGCTCAAGGTAGAACGTGAGATAAGGTCACTATGGCTTGCAACATAGACATCCAAACGAAGGGGTTGTTCCAAGGATTCTACAACGAGGTCTACCCTACCTTCCTTAACGCCCATTGGTACTCCCCACTTCACCGATGATATAATCGGTAATCGATATTCCCAGTGAAAGACCGGCGGCAATAGAACCTTGCATGAGGAAGCTTTGCAGGTCAGTCGATGGTGTTTCAATAAGATTGGAATCCACTGCAACACGATACAGCAATGCAGCAACAGGCAGCGTGATAACCATGGAACCAAAGAAGAGCGTCTCAGCCCTTCTGATCTTATAGCTCCATAGAGGGAACTCTTCTTCCTCATAGGGTTCATACCCCTTGAGTTGGTCAGCTGATAGTTGCAATGGGAAGATCATGAGCAGTAGCAGTAGGATTACCATGACTCGGCGCATGCTTACCCCCGTTTCCCGAACAGCTTTGTACCAATCCTTACCAGGTTGGAACCTTCCTCTATTGCCAGGCGGTAGTCACTGCTCATACCCATGCTCAGGGTATCGAATGATGGAGGAGCAAATCGCTTTTGCACAGCTTCAAAAGCCCTTCTCAGTCGTGAGAATGCTGCTCTTACCATTTTCTCATCTCCATCCAAGGGACCAATGGTCATCAACCCCCGTACCTGGAGATAGGTACTTTGCATAATGACATCTAGAGCTGAGAAGAGCTCATCCTCACAAGTGAATCCACTTTTTGACTCTTCTTGTGCTGTCTTGAGTTCAAGCAGGATGGGAAATGGACGGGAAAGATATCCTTCAATTTTCTTGGCAAGCTTTAAGGAATCGACACTATCAATACCATCAAAGAGCTCTACAGCCTTTTTTGCCTTATTGGACTGCAGGTGTCCTATCAGGTGCAGTCTCATCCCTTCCGGTCTTGCTAGGGGAATCTTCTCCTGTACTTCCTGTACACGGTTTTCCCCAAAGAGGAGCTGTCCGCACGAGTATAGGTCCAGCATCTCCTGGTATGTACGGGTCTTGCTTACTGCCATCAGCGTAATGTCACTTGGTTCTCTCCCGGCAATCTTTGCAGCTTCGCCCAAGCTATCCAATATTTCCTGATAGTGCTCCCGTAACTCAATCATCTCTCTTTTCGCTCCTATGCTTGTTTTCATGCAACTTCTTGTGCAAAGCAGTCTCCCGTATGGTCTTTCTCAATGTTTCCAGCAATAACCGCTTTTCCTCGTTGCTGCTTGTTAGCGAGGGAAATGCATGCAAGATTCGTTTGGCAGAAATACTGAGACGCATCTTTAATTCATCCAATTCAGTATCCAACTTTACACGCAAACCTTCAAGCATCTTGTTCTCTTTGAATTCGTGAAGTACTTTCAGGCGACTTTCAATCTCCCTTCTCTTTTCCCTGAAATCAGCAAGTTGTCTCTGGAAAGCACTCATTCCCAATACTGAGATGGTGGTATCGACACTGAACAATATGATGATGATTTTTGCCCCAAGCTCCATGACTGCCGGGGTGGAATGATCGAATACCGCTGAGAGATGGGGATGAACGCCATAGGTGACAAACAATGAAAGCAATCCAAAAAGTGTTGAGTTGAGGAGACAGACCCTTCCCTTGAGGTTGAAGCGTGCAGAGGAGTAATCCCATAATCTGATGGAAAACAGTGTCTCAGCAAGATATCCTGTAGCATATTCCAGGATGCTGGTTCCAATGACAGCGATAAAAAACAGGATAAGTGGATTGTTGGATAATCTTGCAAAGACGAAAATGACCAACACCGCTCCAAATCCATAGATTGGAAGATAAGGTCCATGAAGAAATCCACGGTTTACCAGAGAGCCCTGTCTTATGGAACAATACAGAACCTCAACTATATAACCAAGAATAGAATAACTGAAAAAATACCAGATCAACAACGTCAGATCCATACTATCCCCTCATTGTCTGATACTACTATACTCAGAACCATTTTGAGCGGCAATAGCACCCCTATCAAAGCAAAAACGCACTCTGTGAAGAGTGCGTCTATGACCGGAGAGGGATTTGAACCCCCGACCAGTTGCGTGTAAGGCAACCGCTCTCCCGCTGAGCTATCCGGCCGATGAAACAGAACGTATCACAAAGAGAGGAAAACTGTCAACCATGTATGAGCAACTTAAGGAAAGCTTCTTTCTCCATAGGTCGCTGATAGAAGTATCCTTGCCCAAAAAGAGCTCCAGCTTCACTCAGGAACTCATGATGTTTCTCATTCTCCACTCCCTCCACCACCATATCCATCCCGAGTTCTTTTCCCATCTGTATGATGGAAGAGAGTACTGCTTTAGAGCGATTATTCTCTCCAATCTCATAGATGAAGGAACGGTCAACCTTGATGATATCCATCGGCAGTGTGGAGAGCATGTGCAGAGAGGAGTAACCACTGCCGAAGTCATCCATCAGGATCTTGAAACCATGACTTTTCAGCTCACTGACCAATTCAGACATCTGCACAGGATTGTCTATGTAGGCACTCTCGGTAATCTCAAACTGGATGTACGAGTGGTCTACAGCATATGATTCTGTGGTTTGCAGGATAAGCTTCACGATATTCTTGTTGTTTACATCAATCCTGCTTAGGTTGATGGAAATAGGAATATCTATTGAATGCTCAGCTATGAATGCACATACACTGGAGAGAACTGACATATCCAGTGCAGTAATAAAACCATATTTCTCGAAAACGGGAATGAATTGTTTTGGCGGAATTACCCCTCTTGTCGGATGCACCCAGCGAGATAGTGCCTCTGCTGAATGTATGCGCATTCCCTGGATATTATAAATGGGCTGTAGGAAGAATGTGAACTGCCCTTCATCCAATGCGCCTTGCATTTCGTTGAGAACATCCTGTTCATTGAACGTTTCACTCCGGATGGAAGGTTCATAAAAGGCATATCCTTCCCGATTGCGAAAACGCGAAATCTTGGAAGCACTGTGCGCCTTATCCAGCAGGGAGGGAATATCTTGACTGGGATCTTCAATCTCATACATACCGAATACCATCGAAAGATGTAATCCGATATCCTGTCCGATATGTTCAATGTCTATGGCTTGTTTCAGTTTGATTGCGCTGCTCATCTTATTTGGTATGCAAGCAGCAAAATGGTCTGCCCCAACATGTCCATACACACCATGGTCCTTGATGAAATCCCTAAGTGATCGAGCAACAAGCTGTAGAACCTGGTTCCCACGATCAAATCCAAGCAACTCATTCAAGATTGAGAAGCGTTCAATGTTCCAGTACACCATTACAAAGGATGTATTGGTATGGCTATCAAGGAATTCACGACAAGCCTCATAAAATCTCTGACGAGTATATAAACCTGTTACCAGGTTATGGTTCAAGGCAAATGAGAGTTGTTCCTGTACTTGTTGCAGAACCTTCTCATCATGCATCGATTCAGAGAGATCTTCAATAAGCAAGCTGAAAGGTTCACCTCTCCCTTGAATCCCCATCTGGCGGAACGTAATCCTGCACCAGATGATATCACCATCATTCTTTACAAGTCGGAGATTGAAAGGTTCGGATGTGATGCTTGTCATACTTTGTCTTTCCACATGGCGCAGTAGCAGGGTTCTATCCTCAGGATAGAAGAGTTGCATTGCATTGCTCTTGAGTTGCGCAAATAAATCCTCACGTTCATACCCCAGGAGAGCTGCAAGGGTCTCATTTGCATACTGCAACTCCAGGGAATACGACTCCAGGGAGAAAACAGCAATACCTTCCCTACTCTGCTCGATATAAGGAAGTATACGCTTGTTCAGTTGCTGCAATTTATGTTCACGACTGACATCCTGAAGGGTAAAGGTAACCATCTGGACATAACCGTAACAGGTTCCAAGTTGACAGGTGAGCGAGAAGTATCGGTTGTCATGGCCAACCACCATGAACGTCTCTCCCCGAATGTGATTTTCCTGCAAACTTCTTATACGTGAGAGTACATTGTTCCTTTCTGAAGGCAAGAGCCATCCAAGAGGGTCTTTCTCCAGTGTCGCTTCCTCACTATTGAACAGCTCATGGAATTTTCTATTCGCCAGAAGTAAGGTGACCGTATCACGCTCGCAAGCAAGATGGAGCAGAGCAACGGAGAAATTCTGCAGAATCTCCTTGAGAGGACTTTCTGGGGAAATATAACCAGAAGGTGAAAAACGAACAACATTTCCACCAATACGATGGTCCATGTAGTAGTAAGAGAATAATACAGGAATGAAAGAACCTGATGAAACTGTAAGGCGAACCTGTATAGGCCTTCCTTCCGGATTACTTATCCGTTCTCTCAGTGCTTTACGAAAAGTAATCCGATCCTCTGCAAGCATTGCTTTGACACCTGCATTACGTCCAAGAAAACCATGCACCTGTTCTACATATGGTTGCCCATCGATAAACACAAAGAGTGTCAGTACATCATAATTGACATCATAATCCCAGGAGGAGTCACCTCTTTGCAATAACTTGAAATAGCTGGACCTGGATAGATGTAATTTTGTCGTTTGTGTGACCGATTTCTCTGCAATTTGCTTGGCCTGTTTCAATTGGTCTACCAAAATGGCAAGTTTTGCAGGCTTATCGTTGAACAGTATCAGTTTCTCCTTGCAGAGCCATACACTACAAGACTCATCAGTTTGTTCCCAAAAACTGTAGGTATCATAGCTGAGAGATTGGAAACGACAGTGTTCACATACTTGGTCCCTATGAAAAATTACCTCATAACATTTTTTGCCGATATATCTCGTATCAGGAGAATGAGCCTCTCTGCCAGCTTTGTTCAAAAAGAGTAGATCATAGCTCTGCATATCGCTCAAGTAGACCGTGTCAGGGAGATTGTCCAACATCCACTCATGATTGGTCCAACAGAGTGTCTTATGCATCCCCATTTCAGAGACATAGTGGGTACACTGGTTTCGTCCATGATTTTTTGAATGGTACAAGGCAAGGTCTGCATGTTGATACAGTTCGTTGAATGTAGTTCCATCCTCAGGGCTTAGGCAGTAGCCAAGGGAACAGGTAATGAGAATCCCAAGCGTCCTGTCCTCGGCAACAAGACAGCAGAACTCATCTCCGGCATGTAGAAGTGCTTCTGTAAAATGCGGGACATATGCAACAAACTCATCTCCTCCAAGCCTGCCAATAATCGTTCCCTGCGGAAACACCGTTCTCATCAGGAGAGCAATTCGCTTAAGCACACGATCCCCGAGGTCATGACCATAGGTATCGTTTATCAATTTAAATCGATCGATATCGATCAGGAAAAAAACGCTGTTCCCACCATCCCTTAGATACCGACTTACGAGTTCTTCAAGTGAAAATCGGTTATATACACCGGTAAGGCTGTCACTGTGTGCCCGCTTCTCCAAGGCCTGCTCCTGAACCTTGCTTGCCTCAATGTCCTTGATCGCGATATATCCAATGGTAGTATTGTTGGCAACAGAAACATTGAAATGAAACCTAACCCAACGATACCCATCCTCCCTGTGGAAAGGGTGTATCATTTTTGCTTCTATGGTGAGTTCTTTATTCCCGGCCTCCACAAAAAGCTTTAGCTTCTCACTGGTGTCAATTTCATGGAATACAGGCAGATATTCTTTTTGAATTGCTTCTTGCAGGACTGAATCGTACATGGTGTAGAAATCATCACAACCATTCATCATCTTCCAAACACGGTTGTCTGCAAGTACCGGTTTCCCAGAATCAAGATTAAACCCTCCAAAAAAGGCTTTATCCTGTCCTAATGCTTGCAGGCGCATGGCAATCTCATCATGGACATCTTGAAAAATTCCAATCGCTCTGCGATGTTCCTGTTCTCCATCTGAGAGAAAAGCATAACTCAATCTCAGCCATCTGAATGAGCCTGCTGCACTACGGACTGAAAGGATTGAATCTGGTTCATTGCCAGTTTGCAATTGTGCAAAATCATAGTTAAGAGTCACTGAGAAGTCAGGATGGATATACCCTTCTTCAAGCAAGAATGCAGTAGGGTTGTAAATCTCAAGGGGAGCATGGCCACCAAGAACCGTTCTTGACAACGCAACAAGACGATCTTCATCAAGATAATACTCCCACATTTCCAAGGTAGAGTGAGAAAATGCAAACTGGAGCCTGGTATTCTGTCTTTCCAATGCAAAGGCATTTTGGTGAGCTTCTGAAACATCACTTGCCACCAGGTAATAAACTGGGAATTGACCATGGTGACGGCTGTACCTTCCAAGCAGTCTGATGAAACGATCTTCCTTACGCTGTAATCGAAAGGATACATCCAATTCCTTGTGACTGCTTTTCAGTTTCTGGAAAACTGCCTTGATGCGTTTTCGCTCTCTCTCATGTACGGAGTCCAATAAATCCAGTTCATTGTAGTTGTGAAACTCTTTTGGAGAGTATGCGAGTAGTTTGGACAGCCCTCTGCTGAGATAGGTTGCACGTATCTCGTCGCCGAGCTCATATACCCCCACTCCACCGGGAAGGTTGTTGATAGAAAGCATTCGCTCTTTATTAGGGCCGCTGTGCCCAACCTCGTTCATACCTCTTACACCTTATTCCACAAAAAGTACCTCATTGTAGCACATTTCATGTAAGAAGTATGATAAAACACCTATTTTTTCACCGAGTCCTGGGAATCTTTAAGCAACACATCATGCGCTCCACCCTCTATGATGGAAGTGGAACTGACAACGGTTAATCGAGCCTTCTGTTGTAATTCTGGAATGCTGAGCGCTCCACAGTTGCACATGGTTGATTTAATCTTGCTCAAACTCAAGTTGAGATTGTCTTTCAATGGGCCTGCATATGGTACGTAGGAATCGACACCTTCCACAAAGCTCAACTTTCCATCCCCTCCAAGGTCATATCGTTGCCAGTTTCGTGCGCGGGAAGATCCCTCTCCCCAATATTCCTTCATGTAGGAACCTTTGACATTCACTTTCTCTGTCGGAGACTCATCGAATCGTGCAAAATAGCGTCCCAACATCAGGAAGTCGGCACCCATTGCCAATGCGATGGTCATATGGTAGTCGAGGACTATTCCCCCATCAGAGCATATGGGGATATAAACTCCATGCTTATTGAAGTACTCATCACGGGCTTTTGCGACCTCAAGCAAGGCAGTTGCTTGTCCCCTTCCAATTCCTTTCGTCTCTCTGGTTATGCAGATTGATCCTCCTCCTATGCCGACCTTCACGAAGTCAGCACCGCTTTCAGCGAGGAAGAGGAATCCTTCTCTATCCACAATGTTACCGGCACCCACCTTCACGCGGTCCCCATACTGCTCCTTGATCCAGGAGAGTGTCAGGCGTTGCCATTCACTGTACCCTTCAGAAGAATCGATACAGAGAACGTCGGCACCGCTGTGAACCAAGGCCGGAACCCGTTCCATGTAATCTCTTGTATTGATGCCAGCTCCAACACGATAACGTTTCTTCTCATCAAGCAACTCATCAGGATTATCCTTATGACAGTCATAATCTTTCCTGAAGACAAAGTACTTGAGTCTGTTCTTATCATCCACGATGGGAAGGCTGTTGAGTTTGTGTTCCCAGATAATGTCATTTGCCTCACTGAGTGTTATCCCTTCACGGGCGTACACCAGGTTTGCAAATGGTGTCATGATCTGGTTTATCGGGGTATCGAGAGATGTCCTGCTTGGCCTCCAATCGCGTGAAGAGACCACGCCAAGCAGTCTTCCTGAGCTGCTGCCATCCTCTGTCACGGCAATGGTAGAATGCCCTTTCTTCTCTTTGAGTGCTATCAAATCTGTAAGCGTATCCTCCGCCCTGAGATTGGAATCGCTGGGAACAAATCCAGCCTTGAAAGCTTTTACACGGGCTACCATTTCGCACTGTGCATCGATAGGCTGTGAGCCATAGATGAAACTGATCCCTCCCTCCCTTGAGAGAGCCTTGGCCATTTCCTCTCCACTCACGGATTGCATGATGGCACTACTCATGGGAATATTAAGGGTTATGGAGGGTTCTTCCCCCTTCTTGAATTTGACCAATGGTGTCTTCAAGGACACATTTGCTGGAATGCATTCAGTACTGGAATATCCTGGGATAAGCAGGTATTCACTGAATGTTCGGGAGGGTTCTTCATAGAGGTAGGCCATAACGCAACTCCTTAGAGGGTTTTGGCACCATATTGTGCACAGATACCTATACTATTGCAAGCATATTGCAACAAATATCAAGCAATTTGTTGCATACTATCTATAGACAGCTTACCGCTTACCTACCAGAAGCAAAGAATCTTTTTCCTTTAGTGCAACCTCAATCGTGTGAGTATGAACAATTGCCCTCTCTGCATCACAACCTTCAAGACAGGTGATTTGCAACAGTGTATTGTCAAGTGTAATGGTTGTTGGCTTATCATGCTTTCCCAAGATACAGAGTATTGCCTCATGGTTCGTGTATCGAACAAAGCAAAGAGAGTATTCATCGCTATAGAGTAGATTCCAAGCACCATGGGCAAGGGTATCAGTATGAGCTGAGCGGAACTGTCCAAGCCGTGTATAGAGTGAGAAGAAATCCTTGTTCCACTGTTCTTGGTCCCACTGCATGGGATATCGAGCGGATTCAACTGAGCCGTACGGACCAGGAAGCGCAATTTCTTCCCCATAGTAGATATTCGGCATACCGGGAAGTACATACATCAACTTCACAATTCCAGCATAGAGAGAAAAATCAAAAATTTCCTGATGGGCATAGAGACGCGGGGTATCATGGCTGTTGATCAGATTCATCTGCATGCTAAGCATCTGTTGTGGCATTGACTGCAGATGGCTTTGCAGCGCTTGTGCAAACTCAATCCCATTGAAGGCTCTTGTCGTCCCTGGATTCTGGCCCCAGCCATCTGCCATATATCGGTCCTTCTCACCCATCCAGCTTCTCATCGGCCGGCTGCTACCCAGGTAATTCATGGTTGCATCCCACATATCACCCTGGAGAAATGGGGTGGAATCCACCCAGTCCTCTCCTACCAAGTATGCTTGATTATTCTCTTTCTTGACCGCAAGTCTTACTTCCCTCCATATCTCTTCGCACAACTGGTCATCTCCCCTCCTTCCGACTTCACTTGCAACATCAAGTCTCCAACCGTCTTGGAGGTAGGGCTTCCTGAGAAAAGAACGCAATACGGAATCAGGGCTACGGTAGATCAAATCACGTAGTTCATCGCTGTTGTAATTAAGCTGCGGTAGCGTCTCGACATCTTGCCAGAACGCTACAGAGCCATCGTCATTGATGTAATAATAGGTGGCTTCCTTGCTTGAGGGATCCGAAAGCGCCTTCTTGTACCAGGGATGTTCAGTTCCAGTATGATTGATTGAAATATCGACTACTACGCGAATCCCTTCCTTATGGAGTGCCTCACAGAGGTGGGCAAAAGCCTCATCTCCCCCGAGCTTCTCATCTACATGAAAGAAATCTGTGCAGTCATAGCGATGAGTGGTTTTGCTCATCCCAATGGGATTAAGGTAGAGGACCGTTACGCCCAGTCTCTTGAAATGGTCAATGGCATCCTCAATTCCTTTCAGATCACCGTTGAAGAAATCAAGGCATCGCCCTTCCTCGAACTCAAGGGGGATTTCATTAAAACCGTGTACAGTAACCTCTCCCCCATCAAACCTGTATTGTCCTTCTTTAGCTCCAACATCTGGATCTCCCTTACGGAATCTATCAGGAAACACTTGGTAACAGACAGCACTCCCCACCCACGTTACAGGTACCAGGTCACTGACCAAATGGAAACATTCTGCAAGTGGAGGAACAGAAGCCTTCACCCCTACCTTGCTATAGGAATACGCTCTTTCATCCGTTAGAAGGAAGAAATACCAATAGGCTGTAGTATCCACCAGCTTGAAGCTGCCTTTGTACAATGTGCGAGACCCTTCTTGCACCTTATCCAGTACTATCTGCATCTCACGTCCAAGTTGAAAACTCACCAATCTGACTTGATTGATGGTGTTGGATGAGTCCACCTGTATCGATACGCTCACCATCTCACCCTTCTTTGGGTAGAGCGGTTGGACATACAGGGCGGAGACATTGCTATCGATGGATTGTTTCCAGGTTGTACTGACCATATTACTTCCTCATATTGTTTGTTGACTGTACTACAAAACCGGTTTAGTATAACAATATACCAAGTTTTGCGGCTGTGCAACCTGCGTTGTTCCCCTTCAATACAACATTGTGGTAGGATATCGGCCGAAGTTGAGGATTGCACCATGGCAGAGCAAACGACCAGAATGAAACGTCCTACAATCAAGGATATCGCCCGTGAGAGTGGATATTCCAAGACCGCAGTCTCCTTTGCATTCAATGATCCGTCAAGGATCAGCGAGAAGGCATGCAACCAGATTCTTGAGACCGCTGAAAGGCTTGGATACATCCCAGATCCAATGGCTCGCAATTTCTCACTTCGTAGACATCTTTCAATTGGTTTTCTCCTTCCTCAGGAAATTCGTTACTCACTGCAGAACCCGTATGCACAACAAGTACTGCTGGGCATCGGGGGCGTCTGTGAAAAATATGGCTATACGCTTACCCTGATTCCACCATTGAATGAAAGTGTAACCGAGGCAGTACGCAATGCAGCAGTTGATGGGTTAATAACCATGGGCATGCAGGTCGATATGGACATTGTCTCAGTTATGAAAACCCGCTTGATCCCCTATGTAACCCTTGACGGGACTCCGGATGAAGATATGCCCAGTGTTAACATCGATGATGAGTTGGCTTCCTATGAATTGATGAAGACGGTGCTCGAATCCGGACACCGTAACATCTGCATCATTTCTCTCGGACAAGACATTTTTGCTGAGAAGGCAACAAAGATGGGCCTTCCCCAACGAAGAATGGAGGGTTTCAGGAAAGCATTGAAGGAAGTGGGAATCTCACTGCAAGATGTACCGGTTCTGGTGAGTGAACCTACGCTTGCAGACGGAAAACTGCGAGGCAAGGAAATTTTGGCTTTCGAAAAGAGGCCCACCTGTGTTGTCTCAATGAGTGATATTGTGGCAATCGGATGCATTGTCAGTTGGAATGAAGAGGGATTGTCTGTCCCTGAAGATATTTCTATTGCAGGATTCGACAATATTGATGAAGCTACCTGTGTCATTCCTCACCTTACAACAGTAGACCAGCCAGCACAGGAAAAAGGACGCCTTGCTGCTGAAGCCCTGTTTAACATGATAAACAAGGAGACTTTGCAAAGCGTCCATATTCAAATTCCCTACACGTTGATCAAACGTGATTCCGTAAAGGAACTTACTTCTGAACAGCCTTGATCAGAGCAGAGAGAACTTTATCGGGAGCTGAGGAAGCATCAATATCGACCAACAGCCCTTTCTCACGGTAGTAGGCAATCAGGGGCTCTGTCTGCTGCTCATAGACACTCAAGCGATTCAGGATAGCTTCAGGCTTGTCGTCATCACGTTGGATGAGAGGCTCTCCTGTCTCATCATCGATACCTTCAACCTTAGGAGGATTGTAGTGAATATGATAGGTTCTTCCTGTAGATTTACAGACTCTTCTTCCACTCAGTCGTTTAACAATCTGCTCCCGGTCAAGGACAAAATTCACTACTGCATCAAGCGTTTTCATCTCAGCGAGTGCGTCGGCCTGGGCGATGGTGCGTGGGAATCCATCAAGGATAAAACCATTCTTTGCATCAGCTTCAAGGAATCGCTGTTTGACCATCTCAATGGTTACAGAGTCTGGAACCAAATCACCAGCAGCCAAAATTGCTTTTACCTGCTTTCCTAGGTCTGTGTCCCCTTTGATATGACTGCGAAATAGGTCACCGGTCGAGATATGGGGAATGCCAAAATGATTTTTTGCTTCGGACGCGATGGTCCCCTTACCGGCACCCGGAGGGCCGAGAAAAACTAAATTCATGTTACACCTCACAACAGAAGATTAGTTGCATCCTATCACAATGCCCCTGTTTTGTCCTCCCCTTGTAAAGATGTAGAAAATTTTCAAACATCAGTTTATTTAATGCTATACTATAACAAAATTTCACTAAAGAAGGAGTATTGTATGAAACGATTGCACGTTCTTCTACCTATGCTGTTGCTTCTTTGTGTATTGCTTCCTGTTTCCGCCCAAGGCTCAAAGGCTACCGCCTCTGATGAGGTGGTGCTCACCATGGGTTCCTGGAGAACCGATGATGTAGAGCAGATGAATCGCTTGCTTGCTGCTTATAAAAAGCTGGCCCCTGAGGTAACGATCAAATTCCAACCGACAAATCCTCCAGACTACAACGCTACTCTGCGTCTGCAATTGGACAGTGGAACCGGCCCTGATTTGATGTATGCTCGTTCATATGCAGCAGGTCAGGAGTTGTTCAATGCAGGATATTTTGCCGATTGTACGGACATTCCTGGACTCATGGATAACTTCACCGCCAGCAATCTTGCCCCATGGCAGATGAGTGACGGAACCATGTTCGCCGTTCCTTTTGCAGCTGTGAGTCATGCGGTATACTACAACAAGGATATTTTTGAGAAGGAAGGACTTGCCATTCCAGAAAACTGGGAATCATTCCTCTCACTTTGCAAAACCCTTGAAAACAGAGGATATACTCCCCTTGCCAATGGATTAGCTGATGAATGGGATATTCTTGAGACCTTCTTCTTCGGTCTGCTTCCCAATTATATCGGAGGAGCTGACATGCGGGTAAAATATGAGAATAAAGAACTTCCTCTCAATGATAAAAACTTTGTAGCAGCTTACCAGGCCATGGCAGATGTTGCCCGATACTGTCCTGATGGTTTTGAGTCAGTTACCTACAATGACAGCCAGGTACTGTTCAACAGCCAGAAAGCAGTCATGTTCGTGGATGGTAGCTGGACAGCCGGTGTCTACAAGGATGCTTCCTTTGAGTGGGGCTTGTTTGCCATTCCTGCTCCAAAGGGGAAGAACACGGCTATATGCTTCCACCCCGATATGGCTATCACGATGAATAGGGCAACCAAGTATCCTGAGGAGGCAAAAGCCTTCCTCGCATGGCTCTGCACAGAAGAAGGTGCTACCACAGCAAGCCAGAACCTGCCAAGTGGTTACTTCCCGATGATCAGCTTCCCCATCAAACTCGAGGATCCCCATGCAAATGAGTTTCTCTCACTCAATGTTGGAAAGGAAACTGATGCACGATTTGTCTGGCCTAAGCTGATGAATCTCTATTCACCTATGAACCAAGCGGTTATCAAGGTGATGAAAGGAGATATTACCGCCAAGCAGGCTGCTGACTCTGTTTCGGCATTGATGTAACCAACCGTCACAGAATCTTACTTCCCGGGCATATGCCCGGGAAATCTCTGAGGTAGCGTATGCGTCCAAAACACGCCCATCATTTTCCCTGGTTGCTTTATATGGCTCCAGCGTTGCTAGTATATACCGTCTTTATGGCCTTTCCTCTCATTGACTCATTACGTTTGAGTTTTTTCAGTGGAAACAGCCAAGCAACCAGAATTTTTGTGGGTCTAAATAATTTCAAACGACTGTTTAATGACCCAGAAATCTCAACACGGTATTGGGGAGCTTTCTTCAATACCTGGAAATTCTTTTTTGTGCATCTCCTTGTCCAAAATGGACTGGGTATCTTTTTTGCCGTTCTGCTTACCCATGAAACCATGAAAGGAAGACACCTATACCAGACCATTATCTTCATTCCCACAACGTTCGCTGTTCTCATTACCGGATATCTTTGGAAACTGATGCTCAACCCGGTTTGGGCAGGCGACTTTCTTGTTTCCATCGGATTACCGTTTCTCAAACACCCCTATTTAGGCGACACCAATACAGCTCTCTGGGCTGTCTCTCTTGTCTCTTGCTGGCAATGGCTTGGAATCCCTACCATGATGTTTGTTGCAGCATTGAGAAATATCAGTACTGAATTGCTTGAGGCAGCACGACTTGAAGGAGCTGGCAATGGAAAGACATTCTGGTACATCAAGCTTCCCCTTATCAAACCAGTTGTCGGAATCATCGCAGTGCTTACATTTGTGAACAACTTCAATGCATTTGACATCGTCTTCGCTATGGAGAACGTGAATGGAGCACCAGAGTACTCTACAGACCTTATTGGAACGCTTTTCTACCGGTATGGTATTGCAGGTCAACATCCAATCGGAATTCCTGATGCAGGACTGGGAGCTGCCATTGCAACCATTACCTTTTTCCTACTTCTGGTATTGGTCATTCCAACCCTGAAAAACACACAGAGGAGTGCCTAACATGAGTGGATCCTTACGAAAAGAAAACAGGCATGTACTCTCTCATATTGTGTTGCTGACATGGACTTTTATTGTGCTTTTTCCTTTATGGACATTGGTGATCAACTCATTCAAGACACGATTGACCATCTATGAGAACCCTTTTTGGATACCCAGGACATGGAATTTCTCCAACTACACCACGGTTATTCGTGATGGTGATTTCTTTACCTATTTCAAGAACAGTTTTTTCGTTGTTACAATCTCTCTTGTGCTGGTAACCCTGCTTGCGAGTCTAGCCGGCTATGCATTGGCACGCTACAAGAGTCGTATCGCCAAGATTATCTATTACTTTTTTATTGCGGGTATGATGATTCCCATCAAGATAGCATCAATAAAGTTGCTGGAAATTGTGCGAGCCCTTGGCCTACTCAACACCATCTATGCACTCCCCCCAATCTATGTAGCCATGGGACTTCCGGTCGGGGTATTCATTCTTACCACATTCATCAAGGAACTGCCAGAGGACCTCTATGAGGCAGCAATCATTGATGGGGCTACCAGCGGAAGAATCTATACCTTGGTGATTCTCCCCCTGATTCGCCCTGCCCTTGCCACAACGGCAATCTACAACCTTATCCCATTCTGGAACGACCTGTGGTTTCCTCTGATCTTCATCAATGATGAACGGCACAAGACATTGCTACTCGGAGTAACCCGTCTCTTTGGGCAGTACCAGACTGACTGGTCTAAGGTACTTGCAGTTCTCACTCTCTCTGCAATTCCAGTTCTTGTTCTCTATCTAGCGATGAGCACTCAATTCATTAATGGGGTTACTGCAGGCTCTGTAAAGGGGTGACAGACTCACTATCTTGGGGTAGAATCAGAGGCCATTACTGAGGAGAAATAGCTACATGAATAAAATCGTATTACACGCAACCGACCTTGATGGATATCTCAAGGATTCGGACAAGGATAAAATCGCCCATGTTGATGAGTTGTACAAACAGTCGCTTCATCATTGTTCTGTGCTCGAAACAGCAAGTGATGTAGGCAGGCTTGAAGAATCTCGCAAAGGGTTGGTTGAAAGTGCCAAGGACATTGGACGGTATCTCAAGGATGTCTGTGCAGAGGAACCTTCCATTCATGTCTACTCATTCGAGACCCCTCAGGAACAGCATGGACAGGCAAGTCGATTGATTGCAAAACTTCGCGATCCCAGTACGGGCCATGAGGAATTCCTCTACTACATCCAACGTGCATACGAGATGCTCTTCTCCCACGTATTTGCTGATGCTGCACTGCCTACCAAGCGATCGATTATCACCAAGACGCCAGTCACCAGCCCGGTCAGGAACTATGCGGTACATAGAATCCCCGATGTAGACTCCTTGATCAAGAACAGTGTCATGTGCGTTATGTTGCGAGGAGCGCTGCTACCCAGTATGATTCTCAGCAAGGAGATCCAAGAATACTCCACTGACAAGTTTGTCACCCCTTTTGCCTTGTTCAAGATCAAGCGGGACGACTCAAAGAAAGAGGCAAATATGGATTACATCCTCGATTTGGATAAATCCTATTTTGATCTCGAATCACTTGACGGAAAGGATCTGATTTTTGCCGATCCAATGAATGCAACCGGAGGAAGTCTGGTTACCATTGTGAAATACCTGAAGGACAATGGGGTAAAGCCCAAGTCAGTCAAATTCATCAATGTCATCAGTGCGCTTAAGGGTTCCCTGCGAATCGCCCGTGCCATCGAAGGTGCGGAAGTCTATACGCTCTGGATGGATCCTGTACTCAACGATGCAGCGTATATCCTACCTGGATTAGGAGATGCAGGGGACAGACTCAATGGTATGGATAACAGCGATACTCCAAGGAATATCATTCAACTTATTGCTGATTACGGTTCTGCCATCACCAATCTCTATCGTGCACAGGTGAGGGAAATAGAACAGACTGTTCTGGAGCGCTGATGCAAAGGATACTGACTGTCTTACTGCTGTCAAGCATGTTGTTTCTCTTCTCTTGCACATCAATGGGCAACGGGAAGCGGGCAGCCTTGGCAGCAGAAAAGGCAAGTCAGCTTTTCCAGGATCAGGAGTACGCTGCTTCTGCGCAATTATACAATGAAGCGGTACTCCTCGACCCCAGTCAGGCCTCCTATCAATACAATGAACAGTTGGCTCTTTTTCATCTTGGTAATTTTAAACAGGTAAGGGAAAAGAGCGATGCTTCATTCCAGAACTTCCCAACGCACCTCTCTTTTCTTTTTCTCAAGGCAAAAGCCTTGGCAGGGCAAAACCAGTACGAACAAGCCTTAGGGGTGTATCAGAGCATTTTCAGCTTAAACCCGACACTTTATGCAGAAAAACTCGAGGTAGCTGCACAAGCTGCAAACTGGGGTTACAAGGAGCAGGCAAAATCACTTGCCCTCTCTTTGGTGCATGACCACCAGATGGAAAAGGATGCATTTACCTTACTCGCTTCAATCGAAGGAGACGGAAGTTGGTATGATTTCATGGTTCAGTATCTTACGAGGGGAGATGCAAAACAATCCCAAGAGCCGCTCCCAGAAGAATCCAGTACAGTGGATGAATCTTCTTCAGACGAAGCACTAGGAAAACCAGAGCAAGATAGAGAATCGTCTCCTTGATCCGGATACTTCCTCCATTTAATAAAGTAGTTCCCAATAATTTCAAGCCAGCATAACTGATAAGTCCTACAACGGCAGCCCTCAGTCCATAGAGGCCATCTTTTACATACGGATTCTTGTCAAATTGGCCAAGAAAGCGTGCAATGAAAATGATAATGATCAGCGATGGGGTTATCTCCCCCAATGTTGCCACCAATCCACCCAAGGGACCTGCTGCCTGATAACCGGCAAACGTTGCCATGTTTATGCCTATAGGCCCCGGTGTTGATTCACTGATGGCGATCATATCGGCAATATCGCTTGAGGTAATCCAGTGGCCATGGGTCTCTGCAAGTGTATACAGGAAAGGCAGGGTTGCAAGCCCACCCCCAATTGCGAAGAGTCCTATCTTGAAAAATTCCCAATAGAGCTCCAAATAGATCATGCTTTCCTCCGCTTTATTCTCTGTACAGCTAGTCCGTAGAGGATTGCGAAGGGAACGACAACCAGAGGAGAGAGGGAGAATGCCAGTGTCAGAGATACTGTTGCAAGGTAGAGCAATACGGTTGGAAGATCAATAAGGCTTTTCTTGGAGAGGGTGATCACTGATTGGGTGATGAGGGTACACACTGCTACGCGTATACCACCAAATGCACGTTGGACCCATACATTGTCCTGTACTTGCAACAATATGGTAGCCAGCAATGTAATAATAACCAGAGAGGGGGTAACTTCTCCCAACGTTGCTGCAATGGCCCCAGGAATACCACGCTTACGGTAACCGATCATGGTGGCTGTATTCACTGCAATGATGCCGGGACTGCATTGCCCAACTGCATAAATATCCAACACCTCTTCCTCAGTTACCCAGTGATGGATATCTATAACCTCCCGCTGAAGCATAGGGAGCATGGCATACCCTCCTCCAAAGGTAAGTCCACCAATCTTCAAGAACGTGAGATAGAGTTGCCAGATTGTTGCCTCTCTTCTTTTCATGCGCCGTTTTCCATTGCCTGTCTTACCAGCTGGTCACACCGTTCATTGTCTGCAATACCGGCATGTCCTTTTACCCAGTTCCACTGAACCGGCAACTGTTCATTGAGTGCATCAAGTGCAACCCAGTACTCTTTGTTCTTGACTGGACTCTTGCTGGCGGTTCGCCATCCATTGACTTTCCATTTCTTGATCCAGCTTGTTATGCCGTTTTTCACATACTGGCTGTCTGTATTTATGACAATCCTCTCAGGATCATACTGCTTGCAAGCCTGCAAGGCTTCAATAACAGCCCTTAGCTCCATTCTGTTGTTTGTAGTGGCAGCCTCAAAACCACTTGCTTCCTTCTCAAATTTCCCATTATCAGCCCTGAGTACAAAAGCCCACCCACCAGGGCCAGGATTCCCAAGACAACCACCATCTGTATAGATCTCTATTTCTGCATGATTCATAGACCGGATAATAATATAGCTGGTCCCTACGGTCAACTACAGGAAAGGAAAACAGGCGGGAAAGATCTCATGAAAAACATTGGAATCTTGGCCTGCAGTACGGTACAGTATTACTATCCAGCAGATAAGGAGCGATGTGTGCAACGCCATACAAATGCAATCTATCTCATTATTCTCATTATCCTACTCATCAGCTTGGGGACCATTGGGTATATGGTTCTCCTTGATGTTGCCTTCGTGGATGCACTATACATGACCGTTATCACGGTATCTACTGTAGGTTTCAGGGAAATTGAAAATCTTGATGCTGCAGGCAAACTTTTCACCATCGTTATCATCATCAGTGGATTGGGTTTGGTTGCCTATGCTTTTTCACAGCTGGCCGCGTTCTTGGCAGAGGGCGAATTCAGACGTATTCTCCTCAACAGACGTGTACAAAGGAGACTTCAGAACATGAAGAACCATTATATTATTTGTGGAGCTGGCCAGACGAGTGTCAGCCTTTTCGAGCAGTTCAAACGAAGTCACGCAGAATTCGTCATCATCGAGAAGGATTCTTTGCGTTTTGAGGAGCTTCTTAATCAGGGTTTCTCTGTCATTCATGGTGATGCAACAGATGAAGACATCTTGATGCAGGCAGGGATCAAGGAGGCGAAAGGTTTGGTTTCCACCCTTGGCAATGACGCTGAGAATGTTTTTACCGTTCTCACCGCAAGAGAGATAAACAAGAACCTCCAAATAGTTGCACGCGCCATTGAACCTTCTGCTGCACAGAAACTTAGGAAGGCTGGTGCGGACAGTACCATCAACCCGAATGAATTAGGAGGGAACCGCATGGCGGTCCTTATGCTCCGTCCACAGATCATCTCATTCCTTGATGCCATTACCCGTATTGGGGAAGATACACTTGATCTTGGAGAAATCGAGGTAACAACATCCTCTCCCTTGGCTGGTAAGAACTTGCTCGAGGCCCGTATTCCGGAAAAAACAGGATTGATCGTTCTTGCTACAAAAGAGAGTGATGGGTCTACTACCTACAACCCCAGTTCAAGCACTGTATTGCATGAAGGGTTGAGCATGCTGGTACTTGGCAGGCAGGAACAGATACTAAAACTTCAACGGATGGTCTCTCCTGGCGGCAATTAATCGATACAATGTGCTACCCTTACTCTCTTTTCTATGTTGACAGACAGTTAAGACAAGGCTTGACAGCCCCTTCCCTACTTCGTAGGATAGATTGTCCATGCCAAGGGAAAGGGGTTGAAGCCCCTGCGGTCCCGCCACTGTAGAGGCTGGGAATCTGCACCAAGACACTGTCAAGACACGGGAAGTCGCAGATTCTGAGCATGCCTGAGCCAGGAGACCTGACATGGATAAATTCCGACGGCCTACGGAGTATAGGTCAGGGTATGTTACATGCCCGTGCAAAGGGGCGTTATGCACAATCGAACAGCTAAACACTATCTCCTATTCATTGCTTCTTTTTTGCTTCTGACATTCTCCCGTATTGGCGCACAACCAGTACTTGAGATCGGGACCCAGAAGCAGGCTGAGGAAATCCGAATTGTAAGTCTTTCCCCAAACGTCACCGAGACACTCCATGCACTGGATGCAGGGTCTTACTTGGTTGGAAGAAGCGACTACTGCAACTACCCTGAAGAGGTCGTGGAGTTGCCGTCGGTAGGAACCTTGTACAATCCAAGCCTCGAAACCTTGCTTTCTCTTGAGCCTACCGTGGTTATCAGCAGTGCATTTGTATCAGATGATTTTCTAGCCTCTGTGGAGAAAGCTGGTATTGAAGTAGTCCAACTTGAAACACAGCAAACCTTTCAAGGCACATATGAGTTGATACGCAAAATAGCTGAGGTTGTAGGAAAGCAGAGTGAAGCAGAACTTATTATCCTTTCCATGCAAAATACTGTGAGAGAGGTCGTCAACACATACCAGAACAAATCAGAACCTTCTGTGTATATGGTTATCGATTTCGGAGGCTTTGATGCTACCGCTACTGGTGATACTTTCCTTGGGGAGATGATTGAACTTGCAGGTGCAACAAATGTTGCAAAAAGTGCCAAGAACTGGACATTCAGCAAGGAACTTCTGATGGCTGCCGATCCTGAGATTCTCCTACTCAATCCCCGCTGGGGAGAAAGCGCAGAAGCAACAATTCAGGAATTTACCACCACAAAGCCTTACAGCGATCTGAATGGGAAAATCATAAGCTTTGATGCCGATTCCACCAGCAGGCAAGGACCAAGGAGTGCTGATGCATTGAAAGCACTTGCTGAGTTGATCCATCAGGAAACGAACTAATGAAAAAAGGGCTGTCTGCAACACTCGCGCTCAGCAGTGTGTTATTGATGTTGCTCTCCCTTACCTTGGGCCCTTCAAATATCTCCCTTGCGAATACAATTGCAGTACTCACAGGCCAGGAGACTGGAGGCAACCAAGGATATATCATTTGGCAGCTCCGGTTACCGAGAATCCTTGCTTCGTTTTTTTCTGGGGCAATCCTTGGCTGTGCTGGTACGGTGTTCCAAGCGGCACTGCGCAATCCCATGGCCGATCCCTTTATATTGGGCATCAGCAGTGGAGCATCCTTTGGTGTTGCCCTTGCTCTGTTCATTGGGCTTGCCCCTCTCCTGGGATTTCCCTTGAGCGCCCTCCTTGGAGCTACCCTTACCACGCTTTTTATTGTTGGAATGTCCCTTAAGCGAAAGAGCAGTAATACGACGCTTCTCCTGACCGGAGTGGCGGTAAATTACATACTCAGTGCAGCGATGACACTGTTGATGTTCCTGCATCGTGAGCAATACCAACGTATTCTCTACTGGACACTTGGAAGTTTTTCCACCAGCACCTATGCGCAGGTCCTGACGCTCATGCTGACATTTTTTCTTCTCTTTGTGCTGTTACGGGCAAACCATCAGAACATGGATATGTTGCTCCTTGATGAGGCTTCTGCTCATGCAGGGGGGTTGGCTGTTGGAAAAACCAGGCTTGTTCTTTTGCTTGCTGGTTCGGCAGCAAGTGCAATCTGTGTCTCCTATTTTGGCGTCATTGGATTTATCGGTTTGATGGCCCCACATGTAACACGATTGCTGGTTGGTCCCAAGCATAACAGGCTCCTGCTTCCTTCAAGTCTCTTCGGAGGTTTTCTTCTTCTTGCCAGTGACACTGTCTCCAGGGTTATGCTTCCTAGCGGTGAATTACCGGTAGGGATCATTACCAGCTTACTTGGTGTTCCCCTGTTCATCTACCTGCTTCGAAAGGGACGGTACCGATATGGATAGTCTCAAGATCAGTCACCTCAGTGGAGGATATGACAAACACCAGATATTCCATGAGCTGGACCTTACCCTTCCCAAGGGAAAGTTCATTGCACTTACCGGCCCGAACGGAAGCGGTAAAAGCACTCTCCTGAAATTCATATATAAACAGCTAAAACCCGATTCAGGAGCTGTCTATGTAGATGGGCAGGATATTCAGCACCTCAAGCAGAAAGAGCTTGCAACCAAGTTGGGCTTTGTTGCCCAGAATGGCAAGCTTGACTACGCCTTCACTGTCCGTGAGGCGGTCTCCATGGGACGTTATGCACATGGAGGAGAGGATGATGGGCATGCAATAGAATCTGCAATGGATTCCTGTGATATTTTGCATTTGCAGCATAAGGTAGTAACTGAGCTAAGCGGTGGAGAGATGCAACGAGTGCTGCTGGCAAGGGCATTGAGTCAGGATGGGAGACTGTTGTTGCTCGATGAACCGGTGAACCATCTTGATGTACGCCACCAGAGGGCAATAATGGGCTTGCTTACTGATCTGGTCAATAAGGGCTATACGGTCATATGTGTACTGCATGATATGTTGCTTGTACAGGTCTACAGCCAGCTGGCACTGGTCCTCAAGGAAGGGAATATTGTTTCGCAGGGACCTACTGAAACAGTATTCAATGATGCATTACTCAATGAGGTATATCAAATCAGGGCACATCAGGTATATGATGATGAACTAGGTCGTAAAGTCTGGCTACCAACATGGTAGCATTTAGGAAAATGGATGCATGAAACCTCTGAGCCTGTTCCTACATCGAATTTACCGTACCGTCGTCAAGGTCGGTCTGGCTCTCAATTATGACTTCTTTACCTGGCAGGAAGAAGCTTTGCCCAAAGGACCCAAAATATTCTGTTCCAACCATTTCAGTTCCAGTGATGTGCATTTTGTCACTACCCTCACTGATGAACCATTGCATATGGTCATTGGCCCTGCCTTCGGTATTCCTGTCATTGGATCGTTTCTTGGTTGGACGGAACAAATCAAAGCCCTAACTAAGGAAGACCGCAGACATGTTGTTGACCAGGCAGTCTCTTACCTCAAGAAAGGGGATAGCATATATATCTTTCCTGAAGGGGGTTTGAACACCCAGGAGGAAATGATGCCATTCAAGCAGGGAATTGCTGAGATGTACCTCTCCCACCCTGTTCCTATTGTCCCTATTGGCTTGATCGCCCCAAGAAGAAGAGTAAGGAACAAGATCAGCAAAACGGCAAGGCGAGAAATGCGAGTCGTAAGTAGGAACTACTATGCTAATATTGGGAAGGTAATGGAGTTCCCTGAGGCCTTGGAAGTAGCCAAGGTTGATAGAGTCGCAGCACGAGAGATGATCCTGAGGGAACTCAGGAAAACCATTGATTCTTTGATTGTCGAGATCAAGACAGATAAGTTCTGGAGTTGAAATATGGATGATGTACATAAGATCTTTACAGATTTCAAAAACCGGGTTGATGAGATAGCTGAACACGCTGAACATGTGCATTCAGTTTCATTCAAGGCGGATTTGAAGAATGGAACCTCATTCAACTTCTCTTTCAATGCAGAGAAGTTTGCAAAAGCCAAGGACCCGAAAGGAGCCTTCAAGTCCTACAGCATCTTCAACGGAATTGTTGATATCGTTGCTTCCCTCTCCAGTATTGCAATTATCATCTACCTGATAAACCAGATGGTAGAGGGACAGGGTGTCAGTCTGCTGGTTGTCCTGACCTACTCACTGTTTATCATCAGCTTCATCTGTTCTGCTCTCTTTCATTTCTTCTCAACTGAACAGAGAGCTCATCTCATCTTCTCGTATATCAAGGAGAGTGCAAAGATTTTTGCCTTGGCAGTGGTAAATCTTCTCTGGGCACATTTACAGGAGCCCTCTAGCCTTACCATGGTCAGGAGTCTTGTATTGGTGTTGATCGCCCTTGCCTTTCTCTTTCTCTCCGGTAGAACGCATCTCTCCTTGCAGGTAAGTCTGGCGATTACCGCTCTCTTGCCCTTCGTTTCCTTGGCAGTTGACCTGAGCCTGGATTCCATTCTTCGTTGCATACTATTCAGTCTCTGGTCGGTCGCAACCTTGATATTCAAGCCAGAGTCTCGTATGAAAACCAATTCAGCATTTGCCTTGATGGGCGTCCTTTCACTCTCTACAGCACTTGGAGCTTTCTTATAGAGATATACATTGCACTTTTCTTTCCGACTGGTTGCCTCTATACTGAGTACATTAGGAGGACGGTATGATGAGAATGGGAATCTTGGGTGCTGGTAACATCGCCCGCAAGATGGCTGCAACGATAGCTGAGATGGAACAGGTGGAAGCCTATGCTGTTGCATCCAGAGACCTACAGAAAGCTCGTGACTTTGCAAAGAAGTGGAATGTCCGTAAAGCGTACGGTTCCTATGAGGAAATGCTGAGTGACCCAGATGTTGATCTGGTATATGTTTGCACTCCACACTCCTTGCACTATGAACATATGATGCTCTCCTTGGAGCATGGGAAACCAGTACTTGGTGAAAAGGCTTTCACGATGAATGCAAAGCAAGCCAGGGAAGTCATAGCTCTTGGGAAAAAGAAAAAGCTTCTGGTAGCTGAGGCTATTTGGACACGATATCTCCCCATGCGCCTGGTCCTTGAACAGATTCTTGAACGCAGGGTAATCGGCGAACCACATTCACTTACCGCTAATCTCTGCTATCCTATCAAGGGCGTGAAACGAATGATGGACCCGGAACTTGCAGGAGGTGCTCTTCTCGATCTGGGAGTGTACCCTATCAACTTTGCCATGATGGTGTTTGGCAATGAGATTGAGTCAATCGAATCTTCCTGCATCAAGACTGACAGCGGTGTTGATGAGTCCAACTCCATCACCCTCTCGTTCAAGGGTGGCAAGATGGCAATCCTTCACTCTTCCATGCTGAGTACCAGTGACAGACGAGGGGCTATCTTCGGCAGTAGGGGGTTTATTGAGTTCCTCAACATCAACAACTGTGAAGGAATCAATGTATATGACCGTGATTACAACCTGGTTGAGACCTATAAGCCTTTCAAGAACATCACAGGGTTCGAACATCAGGTTGAAGCATGCAGGAAGGCACTTGAGGAGGGCGAAATTGAGCTTAAGCAGATGCCTCACAGTGAAATCATCAAGGTAATGGAAGTAATGGATACCCTGAGAAATCAATGGGGTGTACACTTCCCGGGAGAATAAGCATATGGAACTTTCACAACAGATTGCACTGGTAGAAAGCCAGGAAGAACTGCTGCAGTTCGATCATTTCTCAAACCGTGATGCATGGGAACTGGGAAAGATCTTTGCCGAGGAAGCTTTGGGCAAAGAGATTCCCATCGCCATATGCATCAGGACAATGAGTGGCAAGACACTGTTTCATTTTACCGCTGAAGGTTCTAATCGTGGATCTCAGGATTGGATCGACCGAAAGTTCAATACGGTCCAGCACTTTGAAACCAGTACGTTGGCATACTCGTTATTCCTGAAGAAACGAGGTAAAACGTTGATTGAACGTGGCTTGGATCCAACCAGGTTTGTGGATTGTGGTGGAGGATTCCCCATTGTTGTCCGATCAGCTGGATTGGTAGGGGCTGTAATGGTAAGCGGCCTAACCGACCTTGAGGATCATGATGTACTGGTTAGATGTATGAGCAGGTATCTGGGTGTAGAAAATGTTCCCCAATACCCTACGAAAAATCCTTGAGTAGATGCATGTAATAGCGTTCCTCGATACGTTCTTGGGGAACGCCCAACAATGAGAGTACTTCTAGTAGACGGGTCCTGGCATACGGGACCCGTTCTGCTGTTTCCAACACAAATTCCATCTCCAAGAACCAGCCAAGAGAGGCAATCTCCACCAGTTCTATATGAAGGGGAGAGAGCGTCTCATCAAAAGCCCAATCGTAGGAGTATCCCCGCTTGGTCTTCCTGATATACACCTCATATCCAAGACTGAGAAAAAAGGCATGGGCGTACTCTGCTTGGTCGGAGGATGAGAGAAACTCAACTTCCTCATTGACCTCAATCCCATCCTTCAGGCTTTTGTATTTTCTTGTAAACCGTACATTCCCTGATAGATTCTGAAAAGAAGGCCCGAAGCGTTCCATCCGTAGACGGAAAAGAGGCTCCTGTCCCGCCAAGGCATAGTAGATATCATCTTTCTCTTCACAACACACCTCTCCAATGCCAGGCTGCTGCTCGATGTCATGCTTGAGCGTGATAGGATCATCTACATGGGCTTTCAGTTCAACTTCATAGGACATATCAGTCCTTCCAGGGGAAAATCATATTCTTCAAGGAACGGTGTCCAACGCTCTCGCGTTCTTCATAAAGCAGTTCATCCCAAGGGATATGCTTCCTGTCAGCTTCCGGTTCCTCTTCAAGATAGTCATACTTATACATCATCAGTTTGACGGCATCACTGCTGGCAAGCAACATACCGGTCACTCCAGGGGCAAGGCCTGCAAGAAGTGCTGATAATACAAAATTCACTATCTGGTACACAGCAAAGAACAAGGTAAAGAAGAGATTGTCAAATACAATGAGAAAGCTCTTTTTCAGTGTCTTGATCGGACGGTCACCAGGCATCGAACGAAACAGTGCCCAGTAATACAGAAGAGCGAAGCTCAACCCCATGAATAACCAGAAAAGGATCACACTGAGCAGAGTGCCTACCGCATTGCCATAACTCAGGTAAAAGGGAATAACAAACAGGATAAGTGAAACATCAAGCACGGAAAGCAGCCAGTAAAAAAGGCTATGTCTCCATGAGTCCCTGATGCCATGCTTGAATCCTTCCCAGCCAGGCCGTTCATATTTTGCATATGCCCAGGTAGAGGCTGAAGTGCCTGCTGTGAAGAAGGCAAACAGGCCTACTGAAAGAATCATGGCAACTACGGATAGCAATCCATTCATTTCCATAAGGCTCATGCTTCCCATGAAGGCAAGCAAGATCAAGAGGAACCCAAGGTTGTGGACAACCATTGAAATGAGGTTGTCCCAGCCGTCGAAAAACGCTTTTTTTATGAAGAATCCAGTCATGTTACAAGAGTACTCATACGAATGCAGGAAAGCAAGAGGTTTTAGAAGGAGGTTTCATCCGGGTTCTGTGTTGGTCCACAGATATTCTCCATTTTATCGAGCCTTGCCATTTGTTCTTCATTCAACGTGAAATCAAAGATATCCTTGTTCTGGAGTATAGAGGAAGGTGTAACTGATTTGGGAAGCACTACATGTCCTCTCTGGACATCATAACGAAGACATACCTGAGCGGGACTCTTCCCTACCTCTTCAGCAATGCTCTTGATCAGGGGACTACTGAGCAGTCCACCAGTGCCTAATGGGCTGTAAGCTTCCAGTACCATTCCCTTGTCCTTGCAATATTGCACCAACTTGTGCTGTTGTTCACCAGCATAGAGACGGATCTGATTGACCTGCGGTTTGATCTCAGCCCTCTCGAGCAATGATTCAATATGATGTTCACGGAAGTTGCTGATACCGATGCTCTTGATCAGACCTTGCCTTACAAACTCCTCCATTGCCTTCCAACTCCCTCTATTGGCATCCTGCCAATGCGAGCGTGATGCAATGGGATTGGGCCAATGGATCAGATACAGGTCAACATAGTCAGTATCCAGTTTTCTTAAGCTTTCCAGGAATGCTTCCCTTGTCTGTTCATAGCCATGGTCATTGTTGTGTAGCTTGGTGGTTAGGAAAATCTCTTCCCGCTCAAGCCCGCTCTCACGTATCGCGCGTCCAACACTTTCCTCATTGCCATAGGCAGCTGCTGTATCTATATGGCGATATCCTACCTCGAGTGCGTAGCGAACACTCTCATATGCTGCTTTTCCTTCAGGGATCTGCCAAGTGCCAAATCCAAGTTGCGGGATCTCAAGATTATTGTTCAACGTAACTGTCTGCATAGCACCTCCTGCTAATTCAAGAAGAAGTCCAAAATATTCCATCCTGTCTGTTCATTTTGTTTGAACAATTCAGTGTACCCACAATTGGTACAAGTTACGGTGATGAACCGTTTGTTTTGGACATCGAAAATCTTGGCAAAATTGCCACCCGTTGCCTGGAACCGGTCGCTCTCATAGTGAGTGCCGCCACATTTTGGACATACATATCGTTTCTTTTCCATGAACTTAAGCATATCATGGTTTTCCCCAACCAAAAAGTGACAAAAACCCTCTTGACTAACTGTTTGGGCATTGGCTATAGTGTGGGAGTTGTTACGGCGGCATAGCTCAGTTGGTAGAGCAAACGGCTCATATCCGTTCGGTCAGGGGTCCGAGTCCCTTTGCCGCTATACAGACCTCCTTGGAATTACCAGGGAGGTCTTGTTATTTCAACGCAAATACCCCAGCCACCTACGCTGGCGCTCTATCATCACCTCAACTAACTCTGGAATATTTCTCATGGTATGTACCACTGGATTGGCCAGCAAGGCTTGGATTACATACTCCTTCTTTCCTTGCAGCACAGCCTCAGCTGTCAGGTCATACACACCACAGTAGTTTCTCAGGAGGGCGGCGAACCCTTTGGGGAAATTGTCAAAAGCAACACCTTTCATTCCCTTGCTGTATACTTTTGCAGGGACCTCCACAGCAATCCAAGGAGGAAGATCTTTAATCAATCCATTATTCAGTATGTTTACAGCCAGTTCCTCATATCCGCTGTTCTCTTCAATGCCTTCAAGAATATAGACCAGACGTTCGGTTACTTTCAGTTCAATCTTTGGTTCCAAACGCGATAGCATCTTTTGATATAAGAAATAAAAATCCTTTATCCCCTTATGGTCAACAACCTCTTGTGCCCAACTGATATACTCCCCAAAATGACTGTCAACGGTGATGGGCAACAAGTGGTAATGATCAAGAATTTCCTTGAACAGGGTCCTATCCGCCCAGGGCTTCTTGCTTCTTGTTCCCTCTGGTAGTGGACGATGGGTGGATCCCTCTGTGATGAACGCCTCTCCATGTTGTTGCATGTAGGAGAGAATATCGGAGTAGCCTGGTTCCTTTTCAAAGAAGGCAGGAGCTCTGTTCAGAATATCTGGGTAGGCATCCTTGCCGCTGTCCCGGTAGTACGCTTCCAGTAGCACGCTGAAATGATTCAATCCAGCACTCCGTGTTTGCAGATTGGAGAATGGAGTCTCTAGAATTGATGGGAGATACCGTTCCAGTGATGCAATCTCATGGCAAATTCCCACGAATTTGAGTGATGGGTACTTCCTGAGCACAGTCGTTACAATGGCGGTCATGGGGTTGGAATAGTTGAAAATCCAGGCATCTGGACAAAGAGAGATAACATCTTCACAGATTTCCATGATGACAGGAATAATCCTCAGCGAATGGAATACTCCTCCAGGTCCACCGTTCTCCCCATATACCTGGGCAATACCGTACTGTTGGGCGATCGTCCAATCCTCATCCCAGAGCGGAAAACGATTTCCCACTTCGATGGAAATGACCACTACATCACAACCCTGCAGTGCTTTCTTGCGGTCAGTGGTTGCCTCAATGGTAAAAAGAAGATTATTCTCTTCGACAAATGCTGTGGCCTTGCCATACACTTTTTGCAATGCTTGTTCATTGATATCAACCAGACTGATGGTACTTCCCACCAATGTTTTGCTTAGCATAATATCGCCAAGGGTACCAAGCCCAAACTGTGCACTGCCTGCCCCAATAAGAACTATCTTCATGATTTTCTCCTCCCAACACTATACTATGCTTTTTTCTGGCTACAAAGACTTTGTTTCATAGTATACTCTCTCCATGAGACTCTTCTATGCACTGCTTTTTCCAGAGAACACCTTGCAGCAGCTTACATCCATCCAGAACACCATTGCTCCTTATCTATCTAAAGGAAATCCAACGAGCAAAGTAAATCTCCATCTCACCCTTGCCTTTCTCGGAGAGCAGGATGAGAAGATCCTTCCTTTGCTTGGTGACATCCTTGAGGCAATGCCAAAAAGAGAGATTGAAGTTATATTCAATCATCTAGGAACATTCCCCAAACAGGGAGGTGACATCATCTACAGTGGGATAGCCCATCATACAGGATTGTTTCAATTACAGAAGACCCTTATTGCCCTGTTGCAAGAATACCATGTGGTTTTCAAGGACACCCGTTTCAAAGCACACATTACACTCTTTCGAAGAGCCCGCTTTAAAGAACTTCCCGATATGCCTCTCTTTTCCAGTAAGGCAAAGAGTATTACCCTTATGCAGTCACATCGCGTACAAGGAGTTCTTACCTATACTCCTCTCATTTCTAAAACAATACAATAAAAACAGTTGTATTTTAGCGCATTGCAAACTATTCCCTTCCATGGTACTGTCCACACATGGATACATATGTTGAGCACAATGCCCGAGCCTGGGATAGTGAAGTTGAAAAACACACCATCTGGACAGATGGTTGCACTGAAGAACAGATAGAGAAAGCACGCAGAGGGGAGCTGGATATGGTTCTCTCTCCATTCAAGCAGGTCCCTCCTTCCTGGGTCAGTGATATTAAAGGGAAAAAGATCCTTGCCCTTGCCTGTGGTGGTGGACAACAAGCGGTTCTCCTTGCCCTCGCTGGTGCAGAGGTAACCCTGTATGATATTTCCGAAAAACAACTTGCACAGGATGCCTCCTATGCAGAGCGACTCCAACTGGATATGGAATTCGTCAAGGGAGATATGCGTGATCTCTCATGTTTTGCAGACTCCACGTTTGACCTGATATACAACCCAACCTCCACATGTTTCATTGATGAGGTTCACAGCATGTATCAACACTGCTACAGGATCCTGAAGAAAGGTGGGCGACTGCTTACCAGCATCACCAACCCAGTGCTCTATCTCTTTGACGAAAAGAAAGCCTTGAGAAACCACCTCCAAGTGAAATACACCATCCCCTACTCTGACCTGAAAAGCCTTGGAAAAAAGGAGTTGGAAAAGCGAATGAGAAAACATGATACCATTGAATTTTCCCATACGTTGCAAGACCTGCTTGGAGGGCTTACGGACTGTGGGTTTCATTTAACGGATATCTACACCGATACTGCAGGCTTCATGATGATCGACAGTTATATTCATGACTGCTATCTTGCAGTTCGTGCAGAGAAGAGCTTGTAGGGTACAAACCCATCTGTGTATACTAAGTATATGGAAAACTATTTTGCACGATTACTACTCTCCAGTGAACTTGATGACCCGCTCTACTTTGCACGGGTTCATCAGAATATCGCTGATCTGGAGAAGAAGCGCGTAGCTCACTTCAACGAATATGGCCCCATGAATCAAGAATACATACTCCTGATGGGGGATTTGAACATGGCCTATTACCGTGCAGGAGAGACCCATAAAGAATTGGAAGTTGCTCAACAGATTTATCAGACAAATCAGATTCTTCATGGTGATGATGATGAGTCAACCATTGAGGCCATGATCGCCTTAGGCAATTCCTATCTTGATGATGGACAGAGCGCTGAGGCACAATCCATTGTTGAAGATCTGCTTGGGCGTGATTACACCAAAGAGAATGGCCCCTCCTATGATCTCTATATCGATTCACTCTGCCTGCAGGCGGATATCTACCACATCAAGAAGAAGTTCGATGAGGAGCTTCTTCTCCGTCAGCAGGTACTCACCATCCTTACCTCATTCCAAGGATCCACGAGCAGTCAGAGTATCATGGCTCGCTGTGCACTAGGGGTATGTCTGGAGAGGCGATATGCTTGGAGAGAAGCACTTGAGCAGTACAGGATTATCCGGTCCTACCTAGATATAGAATCGGATTTTGCCTCTGAAGCAGAGAAAATTGGATTGCTTGTACATATAGCGCGCTGCTACCGCAAGCTCGGTGAAGTTGAGGATGCAAGGACGCTCTACCGGTGGGCTCACCGTAAAGCCCACGTATATTTTGGTCCTACCTCTCCATTGGCTTTGAAAATGCAACGGCTTCTCAAGGCAGCTGAGCACAATAACCGATAATCTCATTCTTGACATGCATCACTATAATGGTGTAGTACTTATCATAAGTGTTAGCAATGTCTAACCTTTATAAACTAACTAGTACCAAGCTCCGATGGAGGAACTATGAAGCGTATTGCAATTGTATATTACAGTGGGACGGGAAATACCGAAGCCTTGGCTCAAGCGGTGGCGAAAGGTGCCAAGGAAGCCGGTGCAGATATCAAGGTGATCAAGGCTGGTCTCTTCTCAGCCGATTTGCTTGATAGCTATGACGCAGTAGCTTTTGGGTGTCCTGCAATGGGCTCAGAAAGCTTGGAAGATGAGGTGTTTGAACCAATGTTCAATGCACTCCTTCCCCATCTGGAGGGAAAACCTGTTGGGCTCTTCGGATCATATGGATGGGGAGACGGAGAGTGGATGGAAGACTGGGCTGAAGTCACCAAGGAAGCAGGAGCAGTATTGATTGGCGACCCGGTCATCGCCTTGGACACCCCTGAAGAAGAAGCGTTGAACGCAGCATTTTTACTGGGAACTGCGCTTGCTGGCTAATCCCATCAGGAAATACGTCAACTTACTTGCGGTATAGGAGGGGTGATGTAACGTATTGGGAGCCAACTCAACTACATCACAACCAACAATTGTCCTATCCTTTGTAAGGACGGTAAGCAATGTAATTGCATCCCACCATGAGAGTCCACCTGGATCAGGGGTTCCGGTGGCACTCATCAACCCACAATCGAATGCATCAACATCGAAGGTGACATACAGTTGTTTGGGAAAATCAGAAGGAAGATCCAATGATTCCAGCGAGTGTTTATACTTCTGGCCGTAGAGGAATGCTGCATCATAGTGACCAACCTGGTAACGCTCACGTGCTTCAAGATCCTCTTCACTATAATTCCGTATACCTACCTGGAAAAGAGGAATACCAGCCTCTACGGCACGTCTCATGACCGATGCATGGCTGAGTTTGCTGCCTTCATAGGCATCCCTTAGGTCCATGTGTGCGTCGAACTGCAGGATACCTACCTCTCCTTGGGAAAATCGGTCTCTCAAGAGTGGAATTGCAGCATTGGTAACCGAATGCTCACCACCGAGGAGTACAGGGATCGATCCCTGGTCATATGCCTGGAGGATAGCCTCAGCAGCGGCTGCTATCGCTTGTTCAACCATGCCTTCTGTTCCAAGCGGTTCCCTGGTATGAATTCCCAAGGCGCCTGGATTCCCAAATCCCTCAACAAGTTGTTCAAGTTGGGATGAAGCTTCTATGATGGCATCTGGTCCATCCGCTGTACCGCCCATGTAGGAGACAGTATCTTCCAAGGGAAAAGGGATTACATGAAATCGTGCTGTTTCCTTGTCACAGTTGGGAAATTCTGAATCCAAAAACCAGTGTTCCATTCTCTCTCTCTCCTACGACAAACGTCGTTGATAATCATCAAATCCGAAGGTTTTCACCACGGTATAAGTCCCATCACGATAGATGCCGATATCCGGTAAGGCGATACCATTGAACATAGTGGTTTTGACCATGGTGTAGTGCATCATGTCACAGAGTACCAGATGGTCCCCAATCTTAGGTGCTTTCTCAAAGGTGTAACTACCCACCCAGTCCCCTGCCAAGCAAGATGATCCACCAAGACGGTAGACACCATTCTCTTCCAGCTGCGCTCCTATTACATTTGGGGAGTACGGCATTTCCAGACAGTCCGGCATATGTGCCGCAAAGGAGGCATCAATCATCAATGTCTTGATACCACCATTATCAACAATATCAAGAATTTCGGTTACTAGATACCCTGTCTCCCAAACAAAGGCTGCCCCAGGCTCCAATATGAGCTTGATGTGGGGATACTTGTTGTGGAACTCCTGGATCGTTTTTCTGAATAGATCCAGGTCATACCCTTCTCTGGTTACCAGATGTCCACCACCAAGATTCAGCCACTCAATATGACCAAGTAAATGACCCCAATGCTTTTCTATTGAAGAAAGCGTATGGGCCAGTTCCTCTGCGCCACTTTCACAGAGGTTGTGGGAGTGCAAACCACTCACCCCCTCCGGGAGTTGTGCAAGATCCTTGGGAAGTATCCCTAATCGGCTTCCGTAGCTACAGGGATCATACAAGGCAGTAGAGACTGTCGAGTACATGGCATTGATGCGAAGCCCCAATTTAGCATTGCTACTTCTTTCACGATATGTCTCCAGCTGGGAAACAGAGTTGAACGTTATGTGTGTTGCCATCGAGGCAATGGTTTCAAATTCGTTCTTCTGATACACCGGAGCATATGCGTGGATTTCATTAAAATAAGGAGATGCAAGTAGTGCCTCATTCAGTGAGGATGCAGTTGCCCCGCTTGCTACAGAGGCTAACTCGGGGAATACCGCGTGCATCGCAAACCCTTTAAGGGCGAAGAGGAAGGAGAGGGGAAGATCCTTCTGCAACTGTCCAATGATGGTAAGATTCTTTTTCAGAAGCCCATACTCCAACACAAATGCTGGAGTATGGCTAATCTTTTTCAAATCGATCATAGGCTACTCACCAAAGGCAAGCTTGCCGTCAACAACCACTTCCCAAGGAAGGCCCAGTGGTCCGAGTTCCTCAAGGAATGGATCAGGGTCGAACTGTTCCATATTGTTTACCCCAGGCTCCTTCCAGATGCCACGGGCAACCAAACTGGTTCCAAGAGCAGCAGGAACACCTGTTGTATAACTTACTGCCTGTGCTTTGGTATCCTGGTAGGCCATCTGGTGGCTGCAGTTGTTGAAAATATAGAGAGTGCGCTCCTTACCGTCCTTGATCCCCTTGATCTGGCAACCAATGGAGGTTTGTCCCTTGTAGTTCTCTCCAAGAGAGGAAGGCTCAGGAAGTACGGCCTTGAGGAATTGCAATGGTTGTATTTCCATTCCCTGGAACATGACCGGCTTGATGCTGGTCATCCCAATGTCCTCAAGTACCTTCAGATGGGTGATGTATTGCTGACTGAAAGTCATCCAGAAACGGGCCCGTTTCAGACTCGGATAGTGTTTTACCAAGGATTCCAATTCCTCATGAAAGAGCAGATAGCTCTCCTTCCCCCCGATACGTGGATAATCCACGTTCTGGTGTATTTCCAGAGGTTCTGTACTCCTCCACTCCCCGTCTTCATAGTAGCGGCCGTTTTGGGTGATTTCACGGATATTGATCTCAGGATTGAAGTTGGTAGCAAAGCTCTTTCCATGATCCCCTGCATTACAGTCTACAATATCGAGATAGTGCATCTCATCAAAATAGTGTTTTGCAGCATATGCAGTGAATACATTGGTCACCCCAGGGTCAAACCCACTTCCAAGCAGTGCTGTCAGGCCAGCCTCCTTGAACTTTTCCTGGTAAGCCCACTGGTAGGAGTATTCAAAATGTGCTTCATCCTTTGGTTCGTAATTTGCAGTATCAACATAATCAACACCATATTTCAGGCAGGCATCCATGATCGGGAGGTCCTGGTAAGGAAGTGCAACATTGAGTACCACATCAGGCTTGAAGCTCTCCATGAGGCTGACCAAGGCCCCAACATCATCAGCATCAACCTGTGCAGTTTCTACAGGAACGGGTCCTGCCTCAGCGGCAATTGCATCACATTTGGCTTTTGTCCTGCTTGCAAGCAAGATCACTTCATATAGGTCTTCCATTCTGGCAGATTTGCGTACGGCAACATTACCGACGCCACCTGCTCCTATGATCATTAAACGTTTCTTTTCCATGTTTTACTCCTCTTGGTCGGTTTCGTAGTAGGTATATCCTCTGAGTCCGGCTGTATAGGCAGCAATGATGCGCCGCCTCTCAAGCGGGGTTATCCTTCCATCCTGAACTGCACGTTCAGCTTTGTTTCTGATTAGAGCCTCCAAATGCTTTGGCTCGTATTCCACGTAGCTTAGTACATCAGCCACAGTATCACCTTCCAATTCATTATGCAGTCGGAATTTTCCATCCTCATAGGTAACTGAGGCAACATTGGTATCTCCCAGCAGATTGTGCAGGTCCCCCAGTGTTTCCTGGTAAGCCCCAACCAAGAAGACCCCGAGGATGTAGTCATCATTCTCAGGAAGGGTGTGAAGGCTGAGGGTGTTCTCCACCTCCCAGCGACCAATAAATCGATCGATTTTTCCCTCGCTGTCACAGGTGATGTCACTTAGGATTGCCTTTCTGTCCGGCCTCTTGTCCAGCATATGGATCGGCATGATGGGGAATAATTGATCAATCGCCCAAACATCAGGAAGTGATTGGAAGAGACTGAAGTTTCCATAGTAAATATCTGATAATTGCTGCTCCAACTTCTCAAACTCAGGCGACTCAACTTCCCCATAGGTCTGCTTGATCTCTGCAACAATAGACCAGTAAACATGCTCTGCTGCAGCACGCTCCCTCATATTCACCTTACCATAGAGAAACTTGTTCCTGATCTCCTCACGGTAGTAGTTCAGGTCGTTCAGGCACTCCTGTGCATTCTTTTCATTCAGCATCTTCCTCACGTAGAGAAGATTCTCCAATGCTGGAAGCACTTCCGGTTCGAGATTTGCCTCAACATCCTCCCCGTTCCAGAAAATATTGGTATCCAGGACGTTGAGCAGCAGTACCGAATAGTAGGATACCAATGCTCTTCCTGACTCACTGAGCAAGGTTGGATGGGTAACATGCTCTTCCTTACAGATGGTCATCACTTCCTCTACAACGTCATCACAATACTCTTTGGTGGAATAGTTTCTGCTGTTCGAGCTATCGGTATGTGAACCATCATAGTCGATTGCCAATCCCCCGCCGATATCCAACAATCCCATGGGGGCGCCTTCATGCACCAATCCACAGTAGAATCGTGCGGCTTCAGTTGCACCCATACGGATGTCACGGATGTTGGGAATCTGGCTTCCAAGATGATAGTGTAATAATTTCAGGCTATCGAGCATCTGCTCCTTCCTGAGCTTATCAACCACCTGGATAACCTGTGTGGTATTCAGACCGAATACACTTCGATCCCCGCCACTATCTGTCCAGTGTCCACTTGCAACGGTTGAGGGTTTCATTCTCAGTCCAATATTGGGCTTAACGCCCATTGCCCTGCTTCGTTCAAGAATAATATCCACCTCTCCCGGCATCTCCACTACCAGTACGGTTTGCACTCCCATGGAGAGTCCTCTCAGGGCCAAGTCAATATATTCCTCATCCTTGTATCCGTTACAGACAACATAGGCTTCCAGATCATCAATATGAGCAAGGGCAAGCAAAAGCTCAGCCTTGCTGCCGGTCTCCAAACCATGATGGTACTGCTTACCGTATTTGCATATTTCCTCAACAACCTGTTGTTGTTGGTTTACCTTGATAGGATAGACGCCCCGGTAGGTACCGGTATAGCCGGCATCCTTCATGGCTCCAAGGAAACTCTCATTGATATGTTGGATCCTCGAGTCAAGGATATTTGAAAATCGCAGGAGTACAGGCAGTTTCATGCCTCTCTCTTGCAAACCCTTGACTATGGATAACAAGCTTACTTGACTTTCTGGGTCTTTATCTTTTAGCCGTACTTCCACTTCCCCTTTCTCTGAGACATGAAAATACTCATTTCCCCAGGAATCGATGTGATACAGCTTTCTTGCGTCATCTAGTGTCCAAGTATCCATTACTACTCCTCATAGGTCTTTTCGTTTCATTAGTATACCAGAATTTATCGACAATGCACACTGCAGTTGTAGGGTATAGATAGAGAGTGAGATTCCCTCCAAGTTGGGAGGTGTAACAAGGATAAACACAAATATGTCTTGCATCACCTGTTATTTATAAGTCTTAATCTTGACAAATATCAAAGATTATTGGATTATCTAATTGATATCATTATGATATCATCTACTATCATACCTTGGAGGCATTCGTATGAATGAACCTGTCTACTCAAAAGAAAAAGTCCTGAACCGACCTTCAATCGGATTGACAATCCTGGTAGTCAATGTACTGCTTATACTCTTGTCATTTGCCCTATTCATCTTTGGCATGGCTGCAGATATTCCAGGAGCTTTTCGTGCAGTTGTCATTACCCTTGGAGCGCTCTATGGCTTTATCATCGGTCCAATCTTGTTTGGGGGATTGAAGATTATCAAACCGAATGAAGCGTTGGTGCTTACCTTATTCGGTAAGTATTATGGAACACTCAAGAAAGAGGGATTTTACTTTGTAAATCCATTTGTGACAGCGGTAAATCCTGCATCTTCATCTGATAACTCTTCAGGTTCCTATAAGCTTGAAGGAAAGACAGATGCGAATAAGAGTGGAACGACTGCCTATTCAATACAGATTCCAAAACGTAAGCTATCCTTGAAAGCAATGACGCTGAACAATGAGAAGCAGAAAATCAATGACTCACAGGGCAATCCAATCATTATCGGTGTTGTTGTAATCTGGAAAGTGGTTGATACCGCGAAAGCAGTGTTTGACGTTGACAACTATGTGGATTATCTTTCCATACAGTGCGATAGTGCACTGAGAAATGTGGTACGGCTCTTCCCCTACGATAGTGATGATGATGAAAAATCATTGAGAGGAAGCAGTCGGGAGGTAGCAGAGGATCTACTGAAGGAACTGCAAGGTAAAGTTTCCGTTGCCGGCCTGGAAATTTTGGAGGCAAGAATTACCCATCTCTCCTACGCGCCAGAGATAGCAGCGGCAATGTTGCAACGTCAGCAAGCGTCTGCTATCATCGCTGCGAGACAAAAAATTGTGGAAGGAGCGGTTGGAATGGTCCAGATGGCTCTTGAGCAGTTGAATGAGAGTGAGGTGGTGAATCTGGATGAAGAGCGTAAGGCTTCCATGGTAAGCAATCTTTTGGTGGTCCTTTGTGGCAACAAGGATGTACAACCAATTGTAAACAGTGGGTCGCTCTATTAAGATAAGGATGATGACGTATGGATGCAAAGGATAAGAGCAAGAAACAGGTATTGTTGCGTCTTTCGTCATCGCTGTGGAAAGAGCTGGCCGCTTGGGCGGAAGAGGACTTCCGCTCCATTAACGGCCAGATTGAGTTTCTGCTCACTGAGAGCGTACGTTCCCGGAGGAAAGCGCTCAAGGATGACGAAATAGAAACATAACGTTGTGGGCTGGCTTGATGACCAGCCCACACATCTGTTACTTGATGATTCCCGAAATTTTACCCTTTAGAGTTAGAGAATTTCACAAAACAGGTCGAATGGTAAATTGCAAACTATATTCTTTTCACTGATTCTCGTACTTGTAAATAGACAGGCAGACTTACCTGATGTGGTTCAACAACTTCTCCTTCAATAAGTTTGATCAACATATCAACAGCGAGTCTTCCTCGTTCTGCTGTATCCTGATGAATTGTAGTTATTGTCGGAGAGGTTATCCTGCTGAAAATATTGTCATCAAACCCAGTGACTGAAATATCATCAGGTACATCAATACCAATCTTATGAAAAAATGCTATTGCCTCTGAAGCGTAATAATCAGCAGAAAAGACTATAACAGTACTTGCATTTTCAAAAGAAGAGAGTTCTGAATAAATTTTATAACGTTCTTCCTTGCTCTGCGGAAGAGGAATGAAGTTTTGTTCTTCTAGGGTCATTCCATACTCTCTAAAACCATCTGAAAGCCCATAAAATCTCATACGGTCAGAAACTGTCCTATTTGGGCCATTGGAGAGAAAAACCATTTCACGATGCCCCATTGACAAGAGATATTTTGATAGCTGATAGCCTCCCAGTCGATCTTCTATGCCCACACGATAGTGTTTCATATCACCTTCAATATGGTAACTATCAATATGGACAACCGGACATGATACATGTTCATTGATATGAGGGATTATCGATTGTGGAACCCAGAGAATGATGACTCCGGCAAGTTTCCAGGACTGGACAAACCGTAAGACTTCATTTTGGTCACTCGTTGTATGTACCATCATATAATACCCAAGTTTCCTTAGTTCCCATTCAATGTTGCCTAAAATGGTAAAACTAAATGGATCCTCGAGCTGGGTTTCATCCCGACGTGTCTCACTGAAAAAAATCACTCCAACAATTCGAGAATTTTCATGAGCTAGTATTGTCGCTGCCATGTTTGGAGCATAATTTACTTCTTCCAGTATTCTTTCAACCTTTGCGCGTACCTCTGGAGAGACTTTCCCAGTTCTTCCGTGAATTACGTTTGAGACAGTAGTAGGACTGACACCAGCCCTCTGGGAAATTTCCTTGATAGTCTGCATATCCTTACTATAGGTATCTCCTTCTATTTTGTCAAAAGAGAAATACCGTACATGCAAAGCTCCCGGCCGGTCAGCCAGGAGCCCTTACCTTCTTATTCAAGATACCCAAGCCACTTATTCTGAATATCAATCATACGCGAAACCATATCCTCGATACGTGCAACTTGGTTTACTATTGGGTTTGCTATAATTGCTTGTATAGCTAGATCTTTGCTTTTACACAGAATTGCTTCAGCTGTTAGATCATACACACCACAGTAACTTCTAAGTAGTGCAAGATATCCCTTCGGAAGAGATGGAATCTTGATACCATTAACTCCATCTTTATTGATGATTGCAGGAACTTCCACAACCACCCAAGATGGAAGATCTGGTATTAGCCCATTATTTAGAACATTGACTGCTGGTTCTTCATATCCAGAATTAGTGATGATTCCTTCAATAATGGGTACTACCCTTTCATGTAACTTTAATTCAATCTCAGGTTTATGTTCAACAGTAAGTGCTGCTCGATAATAATCATAGAAATCCAAGATTCCCCTATGATCAACAATATCCCAGGCCCATGCTAGATATTCCCCGAAGTGACTGTCTACTGTAATGGGGAGCAACTTGAAATATTGAAGCATGAATTTGGCTATTCGTTTATCTGTCCATTCAAAACGTCCTTTTCGGGCAGAACCTTTTTTATGGAACGCTTCATGGCTTTCCATTTGTCCAGTTTTAAGATAGGTCTCATAAAAATCACTATATCCAGCTTCATGTTTGAAGAATTCGCTTGCTTTCTCAAGCACCTGGGGATAGAGATCCTCACCTGTTGCAATATCTTCCACCTGGTACATACAACTGAAATGATTCAATCCAGCAGCCCGATAGGAGAATTTTTCACGCTCCATACCTAACATCTCAGGGAGCCAACGGTCGAGCCATCCAATTTCGTGACACATCCCTACAAACTTTGCCTGAGGATACTTTCTCATTACTGTGGTTCCGATTGCCGTCATCGGATTCGAGTAATTGAAAATCCATGCATCAGGACAAATCTCAACTGCATCCCCAACAATATCGAGGATGTGAGGAATAATTCGTAGTGAATGGAACACACCTCCAGGTCCTCCGTTTTCGCCATAGACCTGGTGTATTCCATACTGCAAGGGTACTTTCCAATCATCATCCCAAAGCTTGAAACGATCTCCTACCTCAATAGAGGTAATGATGAAAGTCGTTCCTTTGAAGGCTTCTTTCCTGTCAAGTGTTGCCTGAACAGAGAAGTCCAGTCCCTCCTTCTTGAGAAATTCATTTGCAATGCGAGCTACCCTATCTACCGCTTTAGCATTGATATCAAGCAATATCACCTCACTGCCGGCAAGTACCTTGCTTTGAAAAATGTCACCGAGCATTCCGAGCCCGAACTGGAGAGATCCAGCTCCTACTAATACTATTTTCATAGTGTGTGTTCCTTCTATCGGTAATCCCGATATATTATTTTATTGAACCTTCAACCATCCCCTTGATTATGTAGCGTTGAGCAAACAAATATAGGATAATTATAGGTATTATGGCTAATAATGTTGAAGTTAGGATCAGATCCCACTGTTTCAGATATGCCCCAGCAAAAGCAGTTACAGCAATTGGGAGGGTCTGCAATTCACCCTTCGATCCGAGTACAAGGTAAGGTAGCAAGTAGTCATTCCAAATCCATATTCCATTAAGGATCATAACCGTTACAATAATGGGTTTGAGAAGTGGAAACACTATTGAGAAAAAGATTCGTGAATATGAACAACCATCAATAGTAGCGGCTTCTTCCAGTTCATAAGGGATATTTTTAATAAAACCATGAAAAACAAAGATTGAAAGGGATGATCCGAAACCGAGATATGAAAGAACTATACCTCCCATTGTACCAAGTAGACGTATATTGATAGCGTTTCCGAGTATTCTAAGCCATCTAACCAAAGGATACATAAGAACTTGGAAAGGGATTACCATTGCAGCTACAAAAAACATGAAGATGACTGCAGACCACATCTTTTTATCATTTCTCACGAGTACCCATGCTGCCATTGAGGAAAAAATGATAATTATGGCAAGTGAGCAGATAGTAATACCCACAGAATCGATAAAAGCTCCCAGATAATCTACTGTTGAGTTATTGAAGATTCGTGAAATATTTATCCCAAGCTGCCCCCAGGAAGAAGGAAGGGCAACAGCATTGATGATAATCTCACGAGATGTCTTGGCCGAATTGAGAACAACCATAATGAAAGGAATCATGAACAATATAAATAGAAAAATAGTAATCAATTCCAATAAGAGTATGGATACTCGTGTTCTTGGTATTCTTGTTTTCCTCATTACATTTCTACCTCTTTCTTTTTATTGGCTGAAACTTGGATCAATGACACCACCACCAAGACGACGAAAAGTACCACAGCCTTCGATTGCGCCTGTGCCATTCTATTTGCAGATGCAGTATCAAAAATATTCATTGCCAATAATTGTGAAGCCTTTACTGGGGTCTCTAAAAATCGTGTGGCGGGTCCACCGTTTGTTAGGGTATAGTTCATATCAAATTGCTTGAAAGAATGCGTAAGCGTAAGGAATAGGCTGATAGTGAATGCATTTGCCATCATAGGAATCAAAATATGGATGACGTTTCGGAGAAACCCTGCACCATCAACGGAAGCTGCTTCCATAAGGGATTTTGGAATGCTTTGTATCGATGCTACATAAATCAACATAATATACCCGGAATATTGCCAGGTATTCACTGCTGACATCGCCCAAATAACAGTACTTGGATTACTGAGGAAGGAGGTTTTTAGAAATTCTATGCTATAGTGTGTTCCAATCGAAACGAGAATATTGTTAAAAATAAACTGCCAGATATAACCAAGTACGATACCTCCAATAAGATACGGTACAAAAAAACCGGCACGATAGAAATTGCGAAACCTCACTTTGCTTGTCACAATGAGGGAAAGAGAGAAACTCACAAGATTTACCAGTAGTACATTAATAATGGTGAACCCAATCGTGACAAGAAAGGAGTGGATAAAGTCAGGAGCCTTCAAGATCTTTGCAAAGTTTTCAAACCCTATAAACGTGACAGTCGGACTCACCCCATTCCAATCCGTCAAAGAATAATACATGCCAAGTAAGAACGGTATGACAATAATCAAGATAAAAGCTAATACAACTGGCAACAAGAACAAGGTATTGACAAGGCCACGCTGTTTCATTCCAAAATCCTCCTCTCTCTATTGGGGCCAAGGAAAGCCCTTTCCTGATAAATAGTGATGTACGATTGATAGCCAACCGTACACCACTGGATTAGAGATATCTTACATATTCGGGAGATTTCCTATTGCAACTTTCATATCAGCAACGAAACCTTCAAGGTTGTCCTGTTCCTGTGCGAACAGGTCATAGATGGGTCCAAATACATTCTGGCCAGCTCCATCAGGAAGCATACCGAAGAATACTCCATAGTTCCCACCTTTCTTATTAGCTTCCATGAGGGCCTGGCTGAGCTTTCCCTTTGGTTCCAGTGAGACTGAATTGAATGCGGGGATCATGCTTGCATCATTAACCATGTAACTGTGCCCTTCTGGGGTTCCAGCCATTGTTGCAAGAAACTTCTTTGCTTCTTCAGCATTAGGTGAATGCTTATTCACAACATAGAAACTGGGGGCAAAGAGAAATAAACCTTCTTGAGGAGTATTGGTGAATGCGTGTGGGGCATATCCCATCTCGAAATCAGTATTAAGTTGCCCCAAGTTTGGGTCAACCCAGTTTCCTTGGTGCAAGAAAGCTGTCTTGCCTTGTGCAAATGCAGCAACTTGGTCATCATATGCTCCATTTACTAGGATTGCTTGGTCTGAATACTTGTACAGAAGTTGCAAATATTTTGCGTATTCCCTGAATCGTGCTTCGTCCATCTTTCCTTCCAGGGCCATATCAATTACAGTTGTATCGGTAAAGTCAAGACCACCACCCCAGTACACTGCAAGGTTGTGTTGTGCAGCAACCCACCACATACCACCACTGAGGGATGCTGCCATGGATACTGGAGCATCAATCCCCAAGAGGTCCTTCTTGGCTTCAAGGGTTTTGAAGGCCTCTTCATATGCATCACGTGTTGTAAGCGTAGCTGGATCGATTCCAGCCTTTTCAAGAATCCCAGCATTATAAGCCATACCATACCCTTCAATTGCAACAGGGAAACCAATGACCTTTCCATCTACAATCATTTCAAGATCTGTGTCGGTTACCCAAGGTTGGTCAGAAAGATCAGCAATATAGTCTTTCCAAATCTCGTATCCGCCTATTCCTTCTATGACAAAGATATCAGGAATCTGATCAGATTGAGCTTTTGCTTTCATCCCACTACCATAGTCACCACCACCTCCTAGTGCTTCTACGGTCACAGTAACTCCGTCAGTGTTTTCAGAATAGAAAGCAGCATATGCATCCAAGGCATCTTTTATTTCAACTTTGTTATGAAACATCGTCACTACTGTCTCGCCCTTGGTAGATTCTTGTGCCCCACCTGCAAATATGCTGGACACCAGAAATACTGATAATAGAACACCAAGAATTCCTTTTTTCATACAAACCTCCTTAGTGACGGATACTCTTTCCGGCACTATTCATAAATAATAAGGTGTTACGTAACACCTTTCACTTAACACTACCATACCTGTGCTATGTGTCAAGAATTTTTTTACAAATTGTTATATTGCTAAATTAATTAATCCAGAAGTCCTTAAACATATTGCTAATAGAAATATTAACAAGAATACAAATGCTTGGTGTTCAAACGAAGAATGAAGTTGAAAATATAATAAAAGCCTTATCCCTATTGATAATATAGTTCAAGGCTTTCTCTTAATTAATGGAAACAATCTTCCCAACAAGTTCTATGTGGGCTGGCTTAGTGACCAGCCCACACATCTGTTATTTGATGATTCCCTGTTTCTTCAATTCGTTAACATTCAATGGATTATTGTAGGGTGATTCAAGTTTCCCCTCATTAACCATCTTGATCACCTGCTTGCGATAGGGACTATCAAGGTTCACCCCAACGATCTTCCAGTTGTTGTCTACCTTTGGATATATAGTCCCCTTTTCCTTGATATAGGCGACGAGCATATCGCGAATTGAGTTTGGACTCTCCCATTCCCGTACTCCCGATACCAGTTTCTGTGCTTTCAGGGCCGAAGAATATCGGTAGTTGTTCACTGCGAGGGTAAGTTTCTGTGTATCAGAAAGCGGCTTGCCCTTGAACATGACATTCTTGATCCTCTGCCCTTCAGGTTTGCTCAGGTCGATCTCATAGTCAACACCGCTGAACATATCATAGAGATAACCTGGTTTGTCTGGGTTGAAGCTGATGGAAATATCACCCGGCTTCCACTGGTTGTAACAGGTTGCAGACCACTCCATGTAGGCTTTCAGCTCAGCACCGGTGACCGGTACGCGATAGAGGGTATTATCATACTTATAAATACCAAAGATGGTTCCGTAGTTGATCGGTCCCTTGGGAATATCACTGGTATCGGCAAAGAGCGCAGCTGCTGACACATCTGCACCACTGTTAAGCAGTTGTACCTCATTGATGAAATCCATGACAGCGGTATCACGAAGTTTTCCCTCAGGGATACCCATAATCTCATTCTTGGGTTGGAAGTCAACTGCTGCTGTTCCAAATATACCACCACTGGGACTTCCATCAGCAGAAGGAGCTCCACCGGAAATAAAGTCTCTGGTGGCTTGATGTGCTTCCTTTATGAAAGCATTTCCCCTGATCAACTCACTCGGTTCATAGTCAGTCATATCAACGATAGTCACTTCCTGTCCATCAACCTGCTTGTTCTCATCAAGACTGAGGTCGATGCGGATAACCTCACGACCGAGGTTCTTTGCCCCACCGATGGCAATACCATTTTGCACCTCAGCAATCGTGGTATGGGCATGCCCAACGATAAGCACATCAATCTCAGGGCAGAGCTCAAGGATTGCCAGGCCTCCATCACTGCCACCGTCAACATCATATTCAGGATACAATCCCACATGAGCAACAACTACCAGGACATCGACCTTGTCATCCAAGATATCCACTACCCGTCTTGCAGCAGGGCCTACAGGAGCATAGACAAAGGGATCAGTCTTTTCACCATCCCATCTTGGTGCATTTGGATTGGTAAGGCCGATGATACCGACCTTTACACCAGACCTCTCTACAATGGTGTACGGAAGGGCGGCCATGGTGCCATCCACCCGAGACATGTTCGCCGATAGTACGGGGAAGTTTGCCAGCGTTTGGATACGTTTGATCAAGTTCTCCCCAAAGTTGAATTCATGGTTTCCCAATGTCAGGCTATCATAATCCAAGAGATTCATTGCACGGATGACAGGATGCTCCCCTTCTCTCTTGTTGTAGAGATCATCAGTCATGATATTTCCTTGGATAACGTCGCCATTATCTACCAAGATGACAGCTGGATGGGCTTCACGCACCTGCTCCACATAGGTAGCAATGCGGGCCATACCGTTGTTGTTAGTCTCCTTGTCATTCTCATAACTGAATCCCCAGACATTTCCATGAATATCTGTGGTGGCAAGAATGACCAGCTCATCCGCCTGTTCTGGCAGGGGTTGTGCAAAGAGGAATCCCATTGTGATGCAAAGCATCAGAATGCCAAGCAATACCCGCTTCAAGAGTACTCGTTTCATCATTCTACTCCTTTTCCCCGATTCCCAATCGGTTCGTGTGATATCTTTATTCTACCACTGCTTTTCGAGAATCCAATATCAGTGGTACAGCCGTTTTGCAATTTCTTTTCCGTCTTCGAACTGTGCCTCATACTCAATAGCCCCTACACGGTCATACCGGACCCAAGGACCATGTTTTACCCCATGCTTGAAACTCCCTACCTGCCATACAATCCCATTTTCTCGGTAGTAATGCCAAAGCCCATCCATGAGATTATCTTTGATGGGTCCCTCAGCCTTGATGTTTCCATCCTTGAAGAAATACGTCAGCTTTCCACCCTGCATTCTCTGTTCAACCTGACCATTTGAATACGTTTTTTCTTCTTTCATCGGTTCCCTCCTTGTTGATGCATAAAGAAAAGAGCAAGAATCCTAATGATCCTTGCTCCTTGACTGTGTTTATTCACAAATGATTTGCTGCAGAGTAATCCTGCAGAGAGTTCTGGTAGTTTCATGACAGGAAAGCCAACCATTCTGCTTGCCTCCTGATTACACTTTACCGTAGCATAACTTCCATGATTCGTACATCGCCTGCCTATGCCTCTTGGAGATAATCCATCAACTTCCTGATTGTAAGCGGGGCGCTTCCTTCATAGTGGTTATTCACATTGATGTAAATCACCTTACCCTCCTGTGCAAGCTTGACAAGTCTTGGGGCAATTGCAATCAATTCCTGATCATGACTTTCCAGAATACGATCCCACTTCCCTCCACTCTCCTTTTCAATTTCTTTTCTGTCTTCACCATGCAAACGCACACAAAAAGGAGAATGGAGATGAGACCCTGCTCTCTGTAACTGGGTGTCAAGATTGTCCATCCAGTACCCAGAGAGCAAAACAGGACCTATTTGCCGTTCCTCCAGGAAGGAGAAGTAGGAAGCATCCATCCATGCGGGATTCCTGAGCTCTACTGCATAGGGAAGAGAATCAGGGAGCAAGGAAAAAAATCTGTCAAGAGAATCTAGGAAATCATTACGATCTTTGAACATACTACGGTTCAGATATCCAAATTGAAACATCAATAACCCAATTTTTGGAATAAGCGGCTCAAGGGTTTCTACGAACCGATAAAACACCTCGGCATCAAGAAACCAAGGGTTTGGTTCATTCTTGCTTTGGTAACTGAATGGAAGAGTCAGAGTGTTTGGACATTTGATGGTAAACCTAAAGCTTTCAGGAGTATCCTGGTCATATTCTCTCACATCATGGGGGTCAGGAAGACCATAGCTCTGCTTTCCCAGCGACCAGAACCATCTATCCACTTCCACCGAATCATAGGTATCGGCATACTGGGCAAGGTATCGCTTGGAGTTACCAGGCTCATATACCAATCCTTCCCAACTCTCATATTTCCACGAACATGTTCCAAAGCGCATGGTATTCATGCCTTACTGTAACAAGGCTTGAGAGACGGAGCAAGGCCGGAACCTTGCAGTTCCGGCCTTGTCAGGAAGGTATATGAACACCCTAGGACGCCACATTCAATTTCCCAGCAGCCCATTTCTGGCAGATATTGCAACCAGGTGGGCCAGCTCATGAGCAATTTCACCAGTAAACTCTTCTGCAGTAGCTCGCCAACTCCAATTGACATCATTGCAAGTTGAAGGATAGTTCATCCTTGCTTCCTCATCCTTCTCCAAGAGATCTTGCATGGGGATGATGGCTGTACGGGCACAGGAGAGCATCAGGGTACGAATCATCTTCCTCACCACCTCACTCTCTTTGCAATCAAGATAGGTAAGCACCATCTCCTTGTCCTGTATATCAAGGGAATTGAACCAACCAAGGGTGGTATTGTTGTCATGGGTACCGGTATACGCTACAAAGTTCTCTTCCCAGTTATGCGGAAGAAAGTCATCATAGTAATTACTTCTTCCCTTTTCATCCTTACTGAATCCAAATTGCAGAATTTTCATTCCTGGAAATCCATTGTCATCCCGTAAAGCTTCAACTGAGTCGGTCATTAAACCAAGGTCCTCTGCAATGATAGGGACTGATCCAAAGTGGTCTCGCACTTTCTTGAAAAAGCTTTTACCATCTACATCAATCCATTTACCACGTTCTGCTGTTCTATCCCCGGCTGGTATTTCGTAGTATGCATCGAACCCTCTGAAGTGGTCTATTCTCAAAATATCAATCATGGCAAACAGTCGTTCCAACCGCTTGATCCACCACTGGTAGCCCTCAGCTTCAAGAACATCCCAATCATAGACAGGATTCCCCCAAAGCTGACCTGTTGCACTGAAGATATCTGGAGGTACCCCACTTACAGCGCTGAAATGCCCTT